>NZ_JAMYQZ010000048.1:0-47621 GCF_040321145.1 Mesorhizobium sp. M0514 | reverse complement strand
GCACCCTCCCCTCAAGGGGGAGGGGAACCCACCTTCTCGCCAAAGCTTGAAAAGAACTGCAAGGCCAGCTTCTTCGAAGTCGATTCGATGAGCCGGCTGCCGAGTTGGGCGATCTTGCCGCCGACGTCGGCTTTGGCCGCGTATTTGAGGACCGTCGCATCCGGCCCGTCCGCCGTCAGCGTCACGTCGGCGCCACCCTTGGCGAAGCCGGCAATACCGCCCTTGCCCTCGCCCTGGATGGTGTAGGAGTGCGGCGGCTTCAGGTTCTTCAACGTCACCTCGCCGTTGAATGTCGCCTTGATCGGACCGATCTTCAACACCACCGTCGCCGCCATTTCGGTCGGCGATTTCATCTCCAGGTGCTGGCAGCCGGGAATGGTCGCCTGCAAAACCTTCGGGTCGTTCAGCGCGTCCCACACTTTCTGCAGGGGGGCGGCAATGCGTTCCTCGCCTTCGATCACCAAAGCCATCGACACCTCCCGGACAGACTTCGAAGGCCTAACGCACGGTCTGGTCTGTGTCTATCGCACCAAAGTCCGGTTGCGACGGTGCGCCCTCTTGCCTGCTTCCGCGCGTTGCCATATCGATTTGTCTTACAAATACGGAGACCATGATGGCAGGCGCCCCCACCGGAAAGAAGAAGTTTCGCTCGCAGGAGTGGTTCGACAATCCCGACAATCCAGGCATGACCGCGCTCTACCTCGAGCGCTACCTGAACTACGGCCTGACGCGGGCCGAGCTGATGTCGGGCAAGCCGCTGATCGGCATCGCCCAGACCGGCTCGGATCTGTCGCCATGCAACCGCCACCATATCGAACTGGCCAAGCGCGTGCGCGAAGGCATCGTCTCGATGGGCGGCATCCCCTTCGAATTCCCGTGCCATCCGATCCAGGAGACCGGCAAGCGCCCGACCGCGGCACTCGACCGCAACCTTGCCTATCTCGGCCTGGTCGAAGTGCTTTACGGCTATCCGCTCGACGGCGTCGTGCTGACCATCGGCTGCGACAAAACCACGCCGGCGCTGCTGATGGCGGCGGCCACCGTCAATATTCCGGCCATAGCACTTTCGGTCGGACCGATGCTCAATGGCTGGCACAAAGGCAAGCGCACGGGATCCGGCACCATCGTCTGGGAATCGCGCCAGCGGCTCTCCGCCGGCGAGATCGACTATGACGAGTTCATGGACATCGTCGCCTCATCGGCGCCGTCGACCGGCTATTGCAACACCATGGGCACCGCCACCACGATGAACTCGCTGGCCGAGGCGCTCGGCATGCAATTGCCGGGTTCGGCCGCCATTCCCGCACCCTACCGCGAGCGCGGCCAGATCTCCTATGAGACCGGCAAGCGCATCGTCGAGATGGTGCATGAGGATCTGAAGCCGTCCGACATCATGACGCGCAAGGCCTTCGAGAACGCCATTGTCGTCAATTCGGCGATTGGTGGCTCGACCAATGCGCCGATCCACCTCAACGCGATTGCCCGTCATCTCGGCGTGCCGCTCACCAATGACGACTGGCAGACGGTCGGCCTCCATGTGCCGCTCATCGTCAATCTGCAGCCATCGGGCGAATATCTCGGCGAAGACTATCACCATGCCGGCGGCGTGCCGGCTGTGGTGGCCGAGTTGATGAAGGCCAAGCTGCTGCCTTATCCCGAAGCGATGACCGTCAATGGCAAGACTATCGGTGACAATTGCAAGGGTGTCGCCAACGAGAACACCGACGTCATCCGCACCGTCGCCGAGCCGCTGAAGGCCAATGCCGGCTTCATCAATCTCAGCGGCAATCTGTTCGATTCCGCAATCATGAAGATGAGCGGCATCTCGCCGGAATTCCGCGAGCGCTATCTCTCCAACCCGAACGACCCGGAAGCCTTCGAAGGCAACGCCATGGTCTTTGACGGTCCGGAGGACTACCACGCCCGCATCGACGATCCGGCGCAAGGCATCGACGAGCACACCATCCTGTTCATGCGCGGGGCCGGCCCGATCGGCTATCCCGGCGGCGCCGAGGTGGTCAACATGCAGCCGCCCGCCTATCTCATCAAGAAGGGCATTCACGCGCTGGCCTGCATCGGCGATGGCCGCCAGTCGGGCACATCGGGCTCGCCCTCTATCCTCAACGCTTCGCCGGAAGCCGCCATTGGCGGCGGCCTGGCGCTGCTCAAGACCGGCGACCGTGTGCGCATCGATTTACGGAAAGGCACTGCCAACATCCTCGTCACCGACGAGGAAATCACGCGCCGCCGTGCCGAACTGCAGGTCGATGGCGGCTATCATTATCCCAAGCATCAGACGCCATGGCAGGAGATCCAGCGCTCCATGGTCGACCAGTTCTCGGAGGGCATGGTGCTGAAGCCGGCGGTGAAATACCAGGACGTCGCCCATACCAGCGGCGTGCCGAGGGACAACCACTGAGCACCCGCTTGATATGAAAATGCCGGCCTGATCGGGCCGGCATGAAAGCCTTGGCGTAAGCTTGTTTGGATGGCGGCCTCAGGGTGGAGGCGGGCCGGACGAAGCGGCGATGGCTGTGATGCCGGAGAGTCGTCCTGCCTTGCGGATGACTGGTGTGTGATACTGTTTCTTCATAGGACCCGTTGCCCGTTTAGATCACTGCTCGCACGCCAACTGATCCCACCTGTCAGTATGACATTGCAGTCCTCGTCAGTTTCGGGTTTTTTGACACGAAATCAAGAGGGGTCCAGAGAGTCGTCCATGATGATGGTTTTCCGCCACGGGCGTATCCTTGCCGCCTAGCCCGATCGACATTGCCCCGGTCGACATTGCTATTGTCGGCGCGGGCATGGCCGGTCTCTTCCTGGCGTGGCGCTTGTCCCAAAGTGAAAAGCCCGCAAGGATCGCTGTTTTCGAATCCGCCGGTCGCGTCGGCGGTCGGGCCTCCACGGTCTCATTTCCCGGAGAGCCGAACTTCGGCATCGATCTCGGCGCGATGATGCTGATGCCGCAACATCGGCTGCTCAAAAAACTCATGGCGACGCTGGATGTAAAGCTGTCGGGTATGGACGTCGTCACCGGCGCCAACCGGCTCCATCTGCGCGGTAGGAGCCTGCCCTACGCCGCTATATCGCGCTTTGCGCCGCGCCGCCTGTTTGCCTATGACGTGACGCGTCGGCTGCAGGAAAAAGGCCCGTCCCGCCTGCTGCGAAAGGCGGCAGCACTGATCCTGCCGGGTTCGGAGGCCTTCGGCAGCGCCGAATGGAACGGCGCCGCAGGCTTCGTTTATCGCGGCCGCAAGCTGGCGGATTGGGCGACTTGGGATGTGCTGGCGACGGTCTTGACCCCGGAGGAAATGGCTTTTGCCGAGGACGCGGTGGGCTATTCGTTGCTCCTGCGTGGACCCAACGCCGCCGAGACGTTCAGGCTTGCGCTCGGCGAGCTGAGCGGCGGCCGCTCCTATTGTTCCCCCGATGGCGGGTTCCAGCCGGTTGCGGAGCGAATGGCCGGGCGGATCGCTGTCAGCGGCGGCGCCGTCCATCTCGATCACACCGTGACCGCCATCGCCCGCTCGGCGCAAGGGATGGTCTTGTCTGTCGAGGGGCAGGGCGGGACGGTCGAGGCGCGCAAGGTCGTGCTGGCGTTACCGGTCCGCCCCCTGCGGACCCTGCTGGAAAAGTCCGGCATCGAGCAGCCCAGCGATCTGCCGGCACCGGAACCCTGGCCGATGCTCACGCTGGCCGCCTGCTATGCCAGCCCGTGGTGGGCTCGAAACGGCATCGCGGCCGGCCACAGCGTGACCGATCTGCCGGCTCGCCAGATATGGCAGTTCACAAAAGCGGACGCTCGCGACGCGACGATTCGTCGGAGCGTCGCCATGGCCTATTGCGATGGCAAGCACATGGTATTCTGGCGCTCACTGCTGCCTGAGCTCGCTCGGCGCCACGGCTTTGCGGTTTTGGCCGAGGGACATTCCGCGCTGGAGGCCTTTCACGGCCAGATGGTCGAAGTCCATGGCAAACACGGCGCCATCTCGAAACCCATCGGCGGGTTTGCGCAGGATTGGGGTGCGCCGGCCTATGGCGGCGCGTCGCATGTCTGGGACCGTGGCATAGATATCTCCGGTATAAAACTGGCGAGCCATACGCTCGCTCCGGGCATTCATGTCTGTGGCGAAGCGTGGTCCAACAATCACGGCTGGATCGAGGGCGCGCTGGAAAGTGCGGAAGACCTGTTGCAGCGGGAATTCGGGCTCGACGCCTGGTTTGCCTGAGACTCCGGAAAGGCGATGAAAAACGATCCTACATTCCCATATGAGTGGTCGGCTATCGGACGGAAAGTATCAACGTGACTAAACGGCGCTCTTCCCTCGGTTTCCTCGGCATGTTCGGCCGCTCGGGTGACTTGCGGGAACTGGACAACGCGCTGCGCGGCGCCGACCTTCACCCGGCACTGGTGCCAGAGGGAGTAAAGCTCACCATCGTCAATCTGATGAAGGATCACTGGCCGGACGAGCCCCCGCCAGAGGCTTATCGGTCCGTGGCGCAGCTGTTTGGTTATTGCATCGCAGGCCCACAAACCTTTGAGCAGGCCAATGGGCCGGAGCGGCGGCTGGACGCTGAGCGCCGCATCGAGGCAGCGCTTGAAACCGGCGACAGCCTGGATGCCCAGATCGTGCTGATGGCGCTGCATGGCAAGCTGATCAGCGCCGAAGTCGTCGAGCGCTTTGGGCTAAGTGCGGACTGACCTTCGTAAGGTGAAGCTTACCCGCCCATGCCGCTGCGTGGCAGCTTGATCATCTCGCCGAAGCGGGCGCGCAATTTGTCGTCTAGCAGCTTCGGCACATGGCGCGGGAAGCGCTCGGCAAGCACGCGCTTCTTTTCGATGATCGCCCGCTGCAAGATGTCGGGCCGGCCCTTCTCGTTCCATTCCTTGGGCGAAAAGCGGTCGCCGACGGCCGGATAAAAATACTCGGTCTGCATCAGGCGCAGCGTCTGCTCGTTGCCGAGATAGTGGCCTGGGCCATTCATGCAGACTTCGGTGATGGTGTCGATCGACAGCGCTTCGTCGGTCACTTCGATGCCCCGCACGCAGCGCAGGCAGTGGCCCAGCATGTCATTGTCTATGATCAGGCTCTCCAGGCAAAAGCCGAGCAGCGAGGCGTGCATGCCCGCCGATTCATAGACCAGATTGAGGCCGGCAAGACCGGCCATCACGTCGGTGATCCCCTTTTCATAGCCGGACTGGATGTCGGGCAGTTTCGAATCCGTCATGCCGGCGGCCGAGCCGCCCGGCAGGTCGTAGAACTGCGCCATCTGCGCGCAGGCCGAAGTCAGTACTGCCTGCTCGGCCGAGCCGCCCGACATGGCGCCGGTCCTCAGGTCGGAGACGAACGGCCAGGTGCCGAAGATCGCCGGATGCCCGGGCTCGATGGCGTTGACGTAGATGAGGCCGACCAGCACTTCGGCCACCGCTTGCACCACAGCGCCGGCAATCGCCGCGGGAGCGGTGGCGCCGGCCTGGCCGGCCGATAGAAGCAGGATCGGGATGCCGCCGTCGACACAGGCTTCGAGCACGCCGCAGGCGTCCTCGGCAAACTTCATCGGCGGCACGACGAAGCAATTGGAGTTTGACACGAACGGCCGGGCGCGAAAGTTCTCCTCGCCGCCGGCGATCGCATAAAGCATTTCCAGCGCCGGCTGCACGTTCTCGCGCACCGTGAACGAGGTGCCGACATGCTTCGACGTGCCCATCACGCAGGCGTAGAGCGTGTTGAAGTCCATTTCGAGCGGATCGGGAATGTCGCGCGGCACCATCGGCCGCTGGAAGAAATGGATGTTGTCGAGCCCTTCGACGAGGCGAGCGGCATCATAAATGTCCTGCACCAGCGACTCGCGGTATTCGCGCTTTTCGACATCGACCAGATGCACCGCCGCACCCGCCGTGCCGTAATGCACGCGCTTGCCCTGGATCAGCATGTCATGCCTGGGGCCCTGGCCGTGCAGCGTAAAATTTCGCGCGGCTCGTCTGATCGTGTCCATCACAAGCCCGCGTGGGAAACGGACGCGGCCGTCATCGCCGTAAACGGCGCCGACCCCGGTCAGCGCCTCGACGCAGGAGGGAATGGCATTGGCGAAGCCGACGGTCTCCAGCAGCGTCAGCACCGCTTCATGGATGCGCTCCTGGTCGTTCCGGTTGAGCGGGCCGTAACTGCCGCCTTCAAGCCCGGCACGTACCGGCCTGATGTCGTCGGCCAAAGGTGCTGCCCGCATGGCGCGGCGCGCTTCGCGCCCGCCGGATCGTCGCGAACGCTGGTCGGCTGATGTATCTTTAGGAGCCACATCCTTAAGAGCCGCATCCTGCTGCTCAACAGCCACTGACATGGGGGGCACTCCACCTTTAGCTTGCGAAACACGACGCGGTGATTGGTCCACCGTCGGCCTGCTTCGTCCCTCTGTCAGCCGACTATGCCGTTGCCATTGGCCCAGCCTATGGGCCAGTCAACGCAGCCGAGTATGCCAGAGAGCTAATGCAGAATGTTGGTGATCATGCCAAGGGCCGGGCTGTTCAAAGCCCCGGCACAGGCAAATCAGGCTGCAGCGGGCCTGCGTCCGGCTGCGGTCGCGAGCTCGCGAATACCCGGCTCGATGTGCTGCAGTGCGATCGAGGAAATGCCCAAGCGCATGAAACGCGACGGCTTTTCGGTGCGATCGAAGAAGCGATCGCCCGGCTCGATGATGACGCTGCGCGAGGCCGCGGCCTCGGCCAGTCCACGTGAATCGGTGCCGCGCGGGCCTTCCAGCCAGAGCGATGTGCCGCCGGCCGAATGGGTCGAGCGCCATTCCGGCAGGAATGCGGAAATCGCATGGACCAGACGCTTGCGCCGCTCGTCGAAGGCCGACGACAGCCGCCGCACCAGGGCTTCGTGATGGCCGAGCGACAGGAACAGCGCGACCGCGCGCTGGTTGTTGGCCGGCGGGTGCCTGAGCATGAAGCGACGCAGCGCCCTGAGCTCGGAGATTAGTCCAGCCGAAGCGACGATGTAGCCAAGCCGCAGGCCCGGAGCCAGCGTCTTCGACATCGAGCCGACATAGACGACGCGACCCGAGCGATCGAGGCTCTTCAGCGCCTGCTGCGGCGCCTCGTCGAGAAGCTGGCTGTCATAGCCGTCCTCGATGATGATCTGGTTGTGGCGGTTGGCGCGCGCCAGAAGGTCCTGCCGCCGCTCCGCCGACAGCGGCACCATGGTCGGGCAGTGGTGGCTGGGGGTGACGAAGACAAAGCCGGAATCGTTGGGAATGGACGAGGTGACGATGCCGGACTGATCGACCGGAACCGGCTGGATTTCGGCGCCTGCCAAGCGGAAGATCGAGCGCGCGTCGGGGTATCCCGGGTCTTCCATCGCGACCTTGGAGCCCTTTGTCATCAGCAGTGTCGCCAGCATATAGAGCGCGTTCTGGGCGCCCAGCGTGACGATGATCTCGTCCGGATTGGCGAAGATGCCGCGCCGCGGCAACAGCCGCGCCTGGATCTGCTCGATCAAGAGCGGATCGTCACGATCGACCATGTCGGAGGCCCAGTTGCGGATTTCGAGCACGGCCAGCGCCATGCGGTTGCACTCACGCCATTCGGCTGTCGGGAACAGCGCCGGGTCGAACTGGCCGTAGACGAAGGGGTAGGAGGACTTGATCCAGTTGTCGTGCTTGGCCGGTGGCGGCATGTCGCTGGCGGCGATCTGCCGGCGTGCCTTCCAGTCGATCTCGTTCTGCTGGTCGGGCGCCTTCTGGTGCGGCTTGGCGGGGGTGGCCAGCACATCCGGATTGACGAAATGGCCGCGCCGTTCGCGCGCCACCAGGAAACCTTGGTCGACCAATTGCTGGAACGCCAGCACCACAGTGCCGCGCGCGACGCCGAGTTTTTCAGCCAGGATGCGGCAGGACGGAAGCGGCATCGAAGCGGCGATCTGCCGGTCGAGAATGGCGGCGACGATCGCCTGACGGATCTGCGCCTGCAGGGTCTGGCCCGATTCCGCCGAAATCCGGAACAGGCCGGACCATATGGCCGTGTCGTTACGCTGTGGCATGGAAGGTGTTCCTCGATGGCCAGTCTTTTTTGCTTGGCTGGACCAGCGGAAGGTAACCGTGGCACAAGGGGTTGCGCCAATCAATTTTTCTGATCGCTGGGATTTATGCCAGTGATCTATGCGCGACGCGCAGCGTCGTCGCATCCCCGGGTGACGCTTGCGTCATCCCGCAGCGCGGACGCCCGCGCGATGCGAAGCGTCGTCGCGCCTCATTATCCCCAGCGCGACGCGCAGCGTCGTCGCTACTCCCATCAAATCATCCAGCGCGGCGCGCAGCGTCATAGCTCCATCACATCGCACTATGTTGCACTGCGTCATCCCCACGCATTGAAACATGCGGAATTCGGCTCAATAAGATCAGCGCGACGACACGCGCCGGAAACATCCGGTCTGATAAGATGTCGTGAAAAACGATCAGGAGCCGAAAGTGGATCATTCCTCCTTCGACAAACAGCTTGTCGCCTTGCGTGCTGCGCGCGCGGCGGCATCGGGTACGATGCGCGAGGCTTTTGCCGCCGACCCCAAGCGCTTCGAGACGTTCTCGGCCAGCGACGGCGACCTTTTGCTCGACTGGTCGAAATGCGCGGTCGACCAGGGCACGATGGAACTGCTCGAGAAGCTCGCCGCCGCCGCCGATCTCGAAGGTCGCCGCGCCGCAATGTTTTCCGGCAAGAAAATCAACATCACCGAAGACCGCGCCGTGCTGCACACGGCGCTGCGCAACCTCTCGGGCAAGGGCGTCACCGTCGATGGCCAGGACGTCAAGGCGGATGTGCTGTCCGTGCTCGACGCCATGGGCGCTTTCGCCGACGCCATTCGCTCCGGCAAGGCCGCCGGCGCCACCGGCAAGAAAATCACCGACATTGTCAACATCGGCATTGGCGGCTCCGATCTCGGCCCGGCCATGGCGACGCTGGCGCTGGCGCCCTATCACGACGGCCCGCGCGCGCACTACGTCTCCAACATCGACGGCGCCCATATCCACGACACGCTGAAGGGCCTGTCGGCCGAAACCACCCTGTTCATCATCGCCTCGAAGACCTTCACCACGGTCGAGACGATGACCAATGCCGAGACGGCGCGCGAATGGGTGCAGAAGGCGCTCGGCAAGGAAGCTGTCGGCAAGCATTTCGCCGCCGTCTCGACCGCGCTCGACCTGGTTTCCAAGTTCGGCATCGAAGCGGATCGCGTGTTCGGCTTCTGGGACTGGGTCGGCGGCCGCTATTCGCTGTGGGGCGCCATCGGCCTGCCGGTGATGATCGCCATCGGCCCGCGCAACTTCCGCGCCTTCCTCGATGGCGCGCATGAGATGGACGAGCACTTCCGCACCGCACCCCTGCAGAAGAACCTGCCGGCGCTGCTGGGGCTGGTCGGCTGGTGGCATCGCGTGATCTGCGGTTATCCGGCGCGTGCGGTCATCCCTTATGACCAGCGCCTTTCCAGGCTGCCGGCCTATCTGCAGCAGCTCGACATGGAATCGAACGGCAAGGGCGTCACCCTCGACGGCACGCCGGTGACGACGCCGACCGGACCGCTGGTCTGGGGCGAGCCCGGCACCAATGGCCAGCACGCCTTCTTCCAGCTGCTGCACCAGGGCACCGATTTCATCCCGGTCGAGTTCCTTGCCGCTGCCGTCGGCCATGAGCCGGATCTGAAGCACCAGCACGATCTACTGCTTGCCAATTGCCTGGCCCAATCGGAAGCGTTGATGAAGGGCCGCACGCTGGACGAGGCTCGCGCGCAGATGCTGGCCAAGGGCATGAAGCCGGCCGATGTCGACAGAATAGCCCCGCACCGCGTCTTCTCCGGCAACCGCCCCTCGGTGACGATCCTCTACCGCAAGCTCGACCCGCGCACCTTCGGCCGGCTGATCGCGCTTTACGAGCACCGCGTCTTCGTCGAAGGCACTCTGTTCAACATCAATTCCTTCGACCAATGGGGCGTCGAGCTCGGCAAGGAGCTGGCGACCGGCCTGTTGCCAGTCGTGGAAGGCAAGGAGAGCGCCGCCAAGCGCGACGCATCGACGGCCGGGCTGGTGGCGCGCATCCAGCAACTGCGGGGGGCTCAATGAAAAATCCGGCCGACATCAAGGGCATCTTGTTCGACAAGGACGGCACGCTTGTCGATTTCAACGCGACCTGGCTCGGCATCGCCGATTTCATGGCCATGGATGCCGCCGAGGGCGATCGCTGGAAAGCCGACAGGCTGCTTTCAGCGGCGGGCTTCGATTTTGTCGCCAAGCGCTTCAAGCCGGATTCCATCTTCGCCTCGGGCACCAACATGGATGTCGTCGAACTATGGTTCCCGCGCCTGTCCGACGAGGACCAGATGCTGGCCGTCGCCCGCTTCAACGAGATCACCTCGGTGCAAGGCTCATCGATGGCGGTGGCCCTGCCCGGCATCGTCGCGGCGCTGACGGCTCTGCACAAGGGATCCTACCGGCTCGGCGTCGCCACCAATGATTCGACTGCCGGTGCGGAAAAGACCATGGTCACGCTTGGCGTCGCGCAGCTGATCACCGCCGCCTATGGCTATGACGCGGTCGCCAATCCGAAACCGGCGCCGGACACGATCGTCGCCTTTTGCGACCTGACCGGGTTGAAGGCGTCCGAGATCGCCATGGTCGGCGACAACCGCCACGACCTGGAGATGGCGCGTGCCGGCGGCTGCGGTCTGGCGGTCGGCGTGCTCTCCGGCACCGGCACGCGTGAATCGCTGTCGGCGATCGCCGATGTCGTTTTGGATTCGGTCGCCGATTTGCCAGACTTTCTCTCGGCGCGGGTCAAGGAGACGGTCTGAAGGGGGCCTGGGGCAAACTCAATTCGACTCGAGATTTCCCGCCAATGGCCGAGTTGGGCGAAGCAGCCCATGAAAACTATGGAGCTTCTGGTTTGTTTTCGGACATAGTGGGCCACTCATCAGCAGAGCAAACGTACCCGCATTTGCCGCACCTGATCTTGGCGCTTGCGTTATCGATGTCTTCGCCCGGCTGAAGGTCGAAGCCGCGATTTTCGCACTTTGGGCAAACTGTGAAACCGATACGTTGAACAACTTTAATCCACGCCATTCGACTTCTCCTATCAACGGCTAATCGAATCTATTTTCTGCCCCTTGAGGTTTGTCCACAATGAGTAGAATCCGGCCATTCAGAGCGACTGGGCTTTGCCGCGTCGCGCTAGCAATCTTCCGGCTCGAACCAAAACACACCGCTCGGCTTGGTCACATCACCCTTTGCGTCGCCGAAATCCGGCACCTGATATTCGGCGAGCAATCGTAGCCGCGACAGCGGCAGATCGGCGCGGCGGGGATCGCCGACCAGCACCTCGATGCCGGCTGCCAGGCAGCGGTCGAGGAACGGGATCACCCGCAGAGCAACCTCGCGGCCGTAGAACACGTCGCCGGCAAGCACGAGATCGACCGCTGGCGGCGGGCCCGTGGTGATATCCTGGTCGACAATGGTGATCTCGACGCCGTTGGCTAACGCGTTGAGGCCGATCGCGGCGACGCCGTTGCGATCGCTCTCGGCGGCGATCACCGCGCTGGCGCCGGCCTTGGCGGCGGCGATGCCGACGAGGCCCGAGCCGGCGCCGAGGTCGAGCACGCGGTGACCGGCCACGATTTGCGGATGGTCGAGTATATAGCGCGCCAGCACGGCGCCGCCGGCCCAGGCATAGGCCCAGTAGGGCGGCTGCGGCTCAGCTTCGTGCTCCTCGGTCTGGCTGCCGTCTTCCGGTCCATGAGCTCGCCACTCGACAAGCCGCCTCAGGCCGCTGCCGGAATGAGCCGTATAGAGCTGGATTTCACGAAGGGCGGGAACGGGCGCAAGCCGCAGGTTCGCCTTGATGAACACTACTGCATCGGGACGCCGACTATCGTCCGCCATCCCGCCGTCGCCAGGCTCGCCGTTCAAATTATTCCCGCAGCGCCCGGCGCAAAATCTTGCCCACCGGCGTCTTCGGCAGCTCGGTCCTGAACTCGATGTATTTCGGCCGCTTGTAGCCGGTCAGGTTCTCGCGACAATACGCAGTGATTGCCTCAACGGTCAGCGCCGGATCCTTCTTGACGATGAACAGCTTCGGCACTTCGCCCGAATGCTCGTCCGGCACGCCGACCGCCGCCACTTCGAGCACGCCCGGATGCTGGGCGACGACTTCCTCGAGTTCGTTGGGGTAGACGTTGAAGCCGGAGACCAGGATCATGTCCTTCTTGCGGTCGACGATCTTGGTGTAGCCGCGCTCGTCCATGAAGCCCATGTCGCCGGATTTGAAAAACCCGTCCTTGGTCATCACCTTGGCGGTCTCGTCCGGCCGGTTCCAGTAACCGGCCATGACCTGCGGCCCGCGAATGCAGATCTCGCCGACCTCGCCGAGCGGCAGGTTGTTGCCGTCATCGTCGCGGATGACGATCTCGGTCGACGGCAGCGGCAGGCCGATCGTGCCGGTGAAATTGCTGTCGCTGAACTTGTTGGCGGTCGCCACCGGCGAGGTCTCCGACAGCCCGTAGCCCTCGGTGATCGAATTGCCGGTCAGCGCCTTCCAGCGCTCGGCAACCCCCTTCTGCACCGCCATGCCACCACCCAGCGTCATGATCAGCGGCTTGAAGTCGAGCTTGCGGAAATCCTCGTTGTTGAGCAGCGCGTTGAACAGCGTGTTGAGGCCGGGGAAAATGTGCATCGGGTATTTCTGCAGCTCCTTGACGAAGCCGGGAATGTCGCGCGGGTTGGGAACGAGCACGTTCTGGGCGCCCTGCTGCATGCCCATCAGCGCGTTCACCGTCAGCGCGAAGATATGGTAGAGCGGCAGTGCGCAAATGAAATTGAGATGCGCCGGTTTCGGCTTGATCGCATAGGCGTCCTGCAGCCACAGCGTGTTCTGCGCGACATTGGACAGCACATTGGAGTGCAGCAGCACAGCACCTTTGGAAATCCCCGTGGTGCCGCCTGTATATTGCAGGAAGGCGACGTCGCTGGCTTCCATCTTGGCCGGCTTGAAGGCGATGCCGGCGCCGGCCTTCACCGCCGCATTGAACTTGACATGGCCGGGCAGCGACCAGGCCGGCACCATCTTTTTCACCCGGCGCACGACCAGGTTGACGATCGTGCCCTTGAGGCCGCCGAGCATGTCGCCCATCGCCGCGACCACCACATGCTTGACCGCCGTCCTGGCAATCACCGCGTCCAGGGTGCTGGCGAAATTCTCCAGAATGACGATCGCCTGCGCGCCGGAATCCTTGAGCTGATGTTCGAGCTCGCGCGGCGTGTAGAGCGGATTGATGTTCACCACGACATAGCCGGCGCGAAGCACGGCCATCATCGCCACCGGATATTGCAGCACATTCGGCATCATCAGCGCCACGCGTGCGCCTTTCTGCAGGCCCTTCGATTGCAGATAAGCGCCGAAGGCGGCCGATTGCCGCTCGAGTTCGGCATAGGAGATCGACTTGCCCATGCAGACGTATGCCGGCTGGCCGGAAAACTGCTTGCAGGCGCCGACGAGGAAGTCGCCGATCGAACTGTAGGGCAGGGCGCCGATCTCCGCCGGCACGACTTTCGAATAGCTTTTTAGCCATGGCTTTTCCGGCAAGCCCGCGGCAAGCGCCGTCAGCGTATTCGGCAGTTTTTTGGCCGCGCCCGGCGACGGCTTCGAGGCGGGCTTCGCCGCGGCTGTCTTCGCGGCTGGCGGCTGGGCGGGCTTTGCAGCGGGTGTTGTCTTCGCCGCGCGCTTGACCGCAGGTTTCGCTGCCGGGTTGGCGCTTGCCTTCGCCGGCGTCGAGGTTGCCGTTGGCTTGACGGCGGGAGTGGCTTTGGCCGGTGGCGCTTTCGACTTGGCGGCAGCGGCGGCCGGTTTTGAAGCTTTCGCCGCTTTTGCTTTCGCCGGGGCCGTTGTCTTTGTTGCTTTCGCCACCTCTAGCCTCCCTCGGTCGTTCTGTTGCCTGCTCCTGCTGCGCCGCCTCGATGTGGTGAGGCGTCCTCCGCTGCAGCGATGTCGCGGATTCCCGGAAAATCCAGCGTGTCATCTATCTATTGCGACTATCGGCGGCCGTGCAAGTCTTGCCCCAGCGGCAGGACGGCAAAGATTTGCCGTCGAAATCCTTCCCGCGATGCCAGCTCAGGCAATGCCGTCCGGTCATCTCGGTGGCGAAACCCAGGCTTGTGGATTTTTGGCTTACGATTGCTGCGATCAATGAAAAAATGCGGTCGTTAACAATCCCGTGATTAGCAGATTTTGCTATTTGTTTCTGCAGTTCGTCAAAGACCGAGAAATATTTTCTGCTTACGGTGGGGTAGGCAAACAGGGTGTTCCAAAGCCGGAAAAACGGTGCTTATATGCGCGCTTCGCGAGCCTATAGAGGGGCTTGGAAGAACATCAGGGAGTGCTCAATGAAAAAGAAACTGACTTTTGCAGCCGCGTTGCTGGCTGCAAGCGTCCTCGGCGGTGTGGCCAATGCCAAGACGCTGGTCTATTGCTCGGAGGCCTCGCCGGCCAACTTCGACCCGGGTACCACGACGGGCGGCAACGACTTCGACGCCTCGTCGCGCACCGTCTATTCGCGCCTGGTCGAGTTCAAGCATGGCGGCACCGAAGTTGTGCCCGGTCTCGCCGACAAATGGGAGATTTCGGACGACGGCCTGGTCTATACTTTCCACCTGCATCCGGGCGTGAAGTTCCAGACGACGGATTTCTTCAAGCCGACGCGTGATTTCAATGCCGACGACGTCGTCTTTTCGTTCGATCGCCAGTTCAACAAGGAAAACCCCTGGAACGGCGAGAAGTACCTGCCGAACCTGACCTGGGACTACTACACCGGCATGGACATGCCGAAATACGTCGCCAAGTGGGAAAAGGTCGATGACCTGACCGTGAAGCTGACGCTGACCGAGCCGAACGCGCCGATGCTGGCCAATCTCGGCATGGACTTCGCCTCGATCGTGTCGAAGGAATATGCCGACCAGCTGGAAAAAGACGGCAAGATGGCCGACTTCTCGACCAAGCCGGTCGGTACAGGTCCGTTCCAGTTCGTCGACTACCAGCTGGATTCGGTCATCCGCTATGCGGCCAACCCGGACTACTTCAAGGGCAAGGAAAAGATCGACGATCTCGTCTTCGCGATCACGCCTGACGCCACCGCCCGCATCCAGAAGGTGCTCGCCGGCGAATGCGATATCGCGCCCTATCCGAATCCTGCCGACATCGGCACGATCAAGGCCAACGCCGACGTGACCCTGATGGATCAGGCTGGCCTCAACATCGGCTATATGAGCTATAACACCACCATCCCGCCGCTCGACAAGCCTGAAGTGCGCCATGCGCTCAACCAGGCGATCGATCGGGAATCGCTCATCAAGTCGCTGTTCCAGGACGCCGGCGCCACGCCGGCCGTAAACCTGATCCCGCCGACCATGTGGTCGTGGAACAAGGACGTGAAGTCCGACGCCTATGATCCGGAAGCCGCCAAGAAGGTGCTGGCCGATGCCGGATTGAAGGAGATCCAGCTTTGGGCCTCCGACCGCGTCCGTCCCTACAACCCGAACTTCCAGCGCGCCGCCGAACTGATCCAGGCTGACTGGGCCAAGGTCGGCGTCAAGGCGGAGATCGTCAGCTACGAGTGGACGAAGTACCGCGAAGAAGGCAAGAAGAAGGAGCGTCCGGGCGCCTTCCAGATCGGCTGGACCGGTGACAATGGCGATCCGGACAATTTCTTCGCCACGCTGTTCGCCTGCTCGGCCATCGGCGTGTCGAACTACTCCAGCTGGTGCGACAAGGACTTCGAGGATCTGATCCAGAAGGCCAAGAAGACCAGCGACCAGGCCGAACGCACCAAGCTCTATGAAGAGGCGCAGGTTGTCTTCCAGAAGCAGGCTCCGGCCTTCCTCATGGCACACAGCCAGGTCTACGCAGTCGTGCGCAAGAATGTCAGCGGCTTCATGATGGACCCGCTCGGCATTCATCGCTTCGACGGCGTCGACAAGGCCGAATAGAACTGTTAGGCGGGCGGCGCGCAATCAGGCGCCGCCCGCTTTTCAAGATGCTCCGATATCTCCTAAACAAAATCGTCTTGGTGCTGCCGACGCTGATCGGCATCACCATCTGCGCCTTCGCTTTCGTCAGGCTGCTGCCTGGCGATCCCATTCTTGCCATGGCCGGCGAGCATGGCGTGTCGCCCGAGCGTTACGCGGAACTGAAGGAACAGTTCGGCTACAATTTGCCGATCTGGCAGCAATACGCGCATTATGTCCGCGATGCCGCGACCGGCAATTTCGGCGTGTCGATTTCGTCCAAGCGGCCGGTCATCGAAGATTTCATGACGCTCTTCCCGGCAACCGTCGAGCTCTCAGTCTTCGCCATGATCTTCGCCATGGTGCTGGCCATCCCGGCCGGCATCATTGCTGCGGTCAAACGCGGCTCCTGGTTCGACCAGGGGCTGATGGGCACCGCCCTTGTCGGCTATTCCATGCCGATTTTCTGGTGGGGTCTGCTGCTGATCATCTTTTTCTCCGGCTATCTCGGCTGGACCCCGGTTTCAGGACGCATCGGCCTTCAGTTCTTTATCAAGCCGATCACCGGCTTCCTGACCCTCGACAGCCTGCTCTACGGCAAATGGGATGCTTTCCGCTCGGCATTGAGCCACCTGGTGCTGCCGACAATTGTGCTCGGCACCATCCCGCTGGCGGTGATCGCGCGCCAGACGCGCTCGGCCATGCTCGAAGTGCTGGGCGAAGACTATGTGCGGACCGCCCGCGCCAAGGGCCTGTCGTCGTCCCGCGTCATCGGCGTGCATGCGCTGCGCAATGCGCTGATCCCGGTGGTCACCACCATCGGCCTGCAGGTCAGTACCCTGCTCGCCGGCGCCATTCTCACAGAAACCATCTTCGCCTGGCCGGGCATCGGCAAGTGGATGGTCGAATCCATATCCAAGCGCGACTATGTCGTCGTGCAGTCAGGCTTGCTGCTGATCGCCCTTATCGTCATGGCCGTGAACCTGATCGTCGACGTGCTTTATGCCGTCATCAACCCGCGCATCAGGGCGGCGTGATGAGCCAGTCGACCGAAATCGCCCCGATGGCCGCCGGCAACCCTGACCGACTGACCGGCTTCAGGACTTTCTGGCACTATTTCTCGGTAAACCGCGGCGCCGTCATCGGCCTGTTCGTCTTCATCCTTTTGGTGCTGGCCGCGCTCTTTGCACCGCTGCTGGCACCCTATGCGCCCGACATCCAGGACAAGACCGCTTTCTTGCGTCCGCCGGCCTGGCAGGCAGGCGGCAGCATGGAATATCTGCTTGGCACCGACGCGGTCGGCCGCGACATGCTCTCGCGCCTGCTCTATGGCGCGCGTTTCTCGCTGCTCATCGGCGCCGTCGTGGTCACGCTGGCGCTTGTCGGTGGCATCACGCTCGGCCTTTTGGCTGGCTATTTCCGGGGCTGGGTCGACGTGGCGATCATGCGGGTCATGGATCTGATCCTGTCCTTCCCGTCGCTGCTCTTGGCGCTGGTTCTGGTCACCATCCTCGGCCCCGGCCTGTTCAACGCCATGCTGGCCATCGCGCTTGTCCTGCAACCCCACTTTGCCCGTCTGGTGCGCGCTGCCGTCATGGCCGAAAAGAGCCGCGAATATGTGGTCGCCGCCAAGGTCGCCGGCGCCGGCCATATAAGGCTTATGCTGCGCACCATCCTGCCCAACTGCCTGGCGCCGCTGATCGTCCAGGGCACGCTGTCCTTCTCCAACGCCATCCTGGAGGCGGCCGCTCTCGGCTTTCTCGGCCTTGGCGCCCAGCCGCCGACGCCGGAATGGGGCACCATGCTCGCCTCGGCGCGTGAATTCATCCTGCGCGCCTGGTGGGTGGTGACTTTCCCCGGTCTGGCTATCCTCATCACCGTGCTTGCCATCAATCTGATCGGCGACGGTCTGCGCGATGCGCTCGATCCGAAGCTGAGGAGGTCGTGATGGCGCTGCTCGACATCCGCAATCTCGTCGTCGAGTTCCAGACCGCCTCCGGGCCGTTCCGCGCGGTCGATGGCGTCTCGCTCCATGTGAACGAACGTGAAGTGCTGGCCATCGTCGGCGAATCCGGCTCCGGCAAGTCGGTGTCGATGCTGGCTGTGATGGGGCTGTTGCCGTGGACGGCGACGGTCACTGCCGACGAGATGAGCTTCAACGGCCGCGATCTCCTGAAGATGAGCCCGGCCGACCGGCGCAAGATCGTCGGCAAGGACATGTCGATGATCTTCCAGGAGCCGATGGCCAGTCTCAATCCGTGCTTCACCGTCGGCTTTCAGATCGAGGAGGTGCTGCGCTTCCATATGGGCATGGACAAGGCCCAGCGTCGCGAGCGCGCCATCGAATTGCTGACGCAGGTCGGCATTGCCGAGCCGGCCGAACGGCTGAACTCGTTTCCGCACCAGATGTCGGGCGGCCAGTGCCAGCGCGTGATGATCGCCATCGCCATCGCCTGCAATCCGAAGCTTCTGATCGCCGACGAGCCGACCACCGCGCTCGACGTCACCATCCAGAAGCAGATCCTCGACCTGCTCGTGTCGCTGCAGGTTAAATACGGCATGGGCCTGATCATGATCACCCACAATATGGGCGTGGTCGCCGAGACGGCCGACCGCGTCATCGTCCAGTACAAGGGCCGCAAGATGGAAGAGGCCGACGTGCTGTCGCTGTTTGAATCGCCGAAGAGCAATTACACCCGCGCGCTGTTGTCGGCGCTGCCGGATAATGCCGTCGGCGACCGGCTGCCGACCGTCTCGGACATGCTGTTCGAACCAGCTGCCGGGGGCGTCTGATGAGCATCAAGGTCGTCGAAGGCAAGGACATCGTGCGCGACTATCACGTCGGCGGCGGCCTGTTTCGCGGCGCGCGCACCTTGCATGCGGTCAAGGGCGTCTCGTTCAGCGTCGACAAGGGCAAGACGCTGGCCATCGTCGGTGAATCGGGCTGCGGCAAGTCAACGCTGGCGCGCATCATCACGCTGATCGATCCGGCAACGTCGGGCGAACTGTTCATCGACGGCAACAAGGTCGACATCGCAAGGAACGGCCTGACCAGGGAGATGCGCCGCAAGGTGCAGATCGTCTTCCAGAACCCTTACGGATCGCTCAATCCGCGCCAAAAGATCGGCGATGTGCTGGGCGAGCCGCTGCTCATCAACACCGACAAGCCGGCCGAAGAGCGGCGCGACCTCGCCATGAGGATGCTGAAGAAAGTCGGCCTCGGAACCGAGCACTACAATCGCTATCCTCACATGTTCTCGGGCGGCCAGCGCCAGCGCATCGCCATTGCCCGCGCGCTGATGCTGAACCCGAGCCTGCTGGTGCTTGACGAACCGGTCTCCGCGCTCGATCTTTCGGTGCAGGCGCAGGTGCTCAACCTGCTCGCCGACCTGCAGGACGAATTCCAGCTGACCTATGTCTTCATCAGCCACGATCTGTCGGTCGTGCGCTACATCGCCGACGATGTGATGGTGATGTATTTCGGCGAAGCCGTCGAATACGGCTCGCGCGAGGAGGTCTTTGCCGACCCCAAGCACAACTACACCAGGACGCTGTTCGCCGCGACGCCGCGCGCCGACGTCGCCTCGATCAAGGCGCGGCTGGCGAAGAAGAAGGCCGCCTGACCTCTCACCGAGAATTGTTTTTGAACAATCGGAAATGCGTCGCGGCGGTGGTTTGCCGGCAGGATTGATCGCGATCTGCGAGCTGCCGGGCGCAAGCCGCGTCGCAGGTTGGGGTGCGCCCCATCACTCACCCGCTCCGTGCTGGTAAAGCTCGTCCATGCTGAGCATTGCCAGGGTTGCGAAGGGGGCCTGTTTTTTCACCCGACCGCGGCTCAAGATCACCACGTCGTCGCAGAACGATATGGTGCTGTAATGATGACTGATGACAATGGTGGTGCGGCGGCCGGCCCGCGACTTCAGCGTCTCGACAATAGCGGCTTCTGACAACCCATCCACCGCACTGGTGGCTTCGTCGAGGATGAGAATATCGGGATCGCGCACCAGCGCCCGCGCCAGGGCGATCCTTTGCCTTTGTCCGGCTGACAGGTTGATGCCCCGGTATCCGACCAGCGTCGCGTAACCCTGCGGCAGGTGCTCGATGAATTGATGTGCCTCGGCCAGCCTTGCGGCGCGCATGGCGTCGCTGGCCGACGCCGTGTCGTAGCCGTAGATAATGTTTTCAAAAATGGTGCCATCGACCAGTTCCAGCTCCTGACTGGCCAGGGCAATGTTCCGCCGCCACTGGCTTGGGTCCACTTCATCGAGCGGTGCCCCATCGACGAGGATCCTGCCGCTGTCGGGTTTGACGAAGCGGCACAGGAGATTGACGATCGTCGTCTTGCCGGCGCCCGAGCGGCCGATCAACGCCGTCGAGCGGCCGCTGCGGATGTCGAACACCGCCTTATGCAGCACCGCCTCGCGCGCGTCGGGGCCTGACAGGGGACCGGAATAGGCGAAGCTCACATCATCGAAGCTGATCCCTTGGCGCAAGCCGTCGAACGGCAGGCTGCCCTGCGGCGCCTCGGGCTTGTCGGAAGGATCGAGCAGCCATTGTACCTCCTCCAGCGAGCCGCTCATGCCTTGCAACTGACTCCAGGACATCTGCAAGGCCCGCATATGCGGCTGCAGTCGGTAGAGCAGGATGAGGAAGGCGACGGTCAGCGGGAAGCTTACATTCGCCAGCCAGGCTCCGATCACCACCGCCAGGAACAGCATCGCGTGCAATACTTCGGTCAGTGGCGGCAAGACGCCCTGGCGGATTGAAAGCACGAAAGCCGCCCGCCGCACCCCGTCGGACGCTTTGGCGAAGACCGCCTTTTCACGGTTCTCCTGCCCGAAGATGCGAATCAGGCGCCCGGCATGCACCAGATGCAGCATCTGCGACGCCAGTGCGCTGTTGCGCGAGACGACGCTGCGGCTCGGCGCCTTCAGATTGGACGACAAAACCCCGTGCGCCAGCTGGACAAGCGCCAGCCCTAGAGTCACCAGCAGCGTCATCTGCCAAGAGAGGAGCAGGAGGAAGGCGAGCAGGATGACGGCGGCCGAGGCACTGACGATCGCGCCGAGCAGGGCCTGGATAGCGTCGGATGCTCGCCAGGATTCGTTGGAGATGATGTTGAGCAGCCGCCCGGGGCTTTGCTGCAGGAAAAAGGGGTAGCCGACCCTGAGCAACTGCTCCGACAGTGCGCTACGGATCGAATAACCTGCCTTGCCGTAGATGTAGCTGGTCAGCAGAGTGTTGGCGAAGGCAAAGACATTTTTCAGTACGATCGAACCGAGGATCGCGGCCGAAATGGCGATCAGCCGCTGGCGCTCGCCGAGGTCCGCTCCAACCTGCTGGAGGAGGGCGGAGAAACCGGCCATGCCTGATGTTTCGCCACGTCCCATAATGATGCCAAGCAGCGGAATGATGAGACCGATGCCGAGGCCTTCCAGCGCGGCGCCCGCAAGCCCGAGCCCCACCACGACGGGAACGAGCCGCAACAGCCTGCCACCAAGCGCGCGGCGCAGCATTGGCAGGGCTGACGGAATCAGTGACATTATCGCGCTCTGGCCTCCGCATTGGCTTCGCTGGCTTGTCGGTCGTGGCGCAGCGGCAGCCGTTTTGGCCATCCCATCATGACGAGCAGCGCAAATCTGGCGGCACCTGCCAGATTCATAACGACAATAGGCCAGTGCGACAGATCGAGGTCGCGGTCAAAGCGAGGACGGCCCGCCAGTTCCCTGAACGCGGCCCGCGCGGACCAATAGACATGGCGAAGCAGCCAAGGGGCGTGGCGGACATGTTTCAGGCACAGCGCACCATTACCGAGGCTATAGTCGCGGTGCAGCCTGTCGATCGACTTGCGGTCTCGCCGGCCGTGATGATGCAAGACCGTCATGTCGGGCACGTACTCGACCGGCATGCCGAGCAGCATCGCCCGCACGAGATAATCAGTATCTTCAGCCGAGCGTAGCGGGCCGCCAGCGCCGAAGCGTTCGTCGAACGAGCCGATGCGGGCCGCGACGTCGCGGTGCATGGTCATGTTGCAGCCGAGCACGAAGCCGCCGGGGTGGACCGCCGGGGTCAGCCGCTCGCTTGCCTCGCGGAGCTTTATGGTGAAGGGCAGGTCCCGGGCATCACCGAGCTCGACCCGGCCGCCGCGGATCAGCCACTTCTCGCCACTCCGGTAGTGCCGCTCCAGGTCGCGGAGATAGTCGCGGTCGAGCTTGCAGTCGTCGTCGACGAAGACCAGCACGCGGCCTCGCGCTCGCGCCAATCCGGCATTGCGGGCAGCGGCTAGTCCGGGGCGAGTCTCCGAGACGGCTGTGACTGGGATGTCGGAAGTTTCGGCGATAGCGGCCAGCCGCTTTGACGTGCCGTCCCGTGAACCATTATCGACCACCACCAACTCTGCCGCGAAGGTGGCGTGCACCCGGCATGCGGCCTGGATCGAGGCTATGCAAGCCTCCAGCACAGCGGCGCGGTCGCGCGTGCAGACGATGAAACTGACCTCGAGCGACGGCCGCTCCGATCGGGGAGATGTCGGGACAGGCGCACTCGCAAACTGGTGATCGCGCAGGAGCGGGTGGGGCCTGTCGGTCATACCAGTCCCCGCTGATAACGCGCAAGCACCGCTTCGGCCGGCGTGGTTTTGAAGAAGTAGGCCACCGCGTCCGCCCGCTTTCCGGCCCTTATCGAGAGCAGGCTGAGCCAAGGCGCCCAGACGCCGGGACGCAGCGCATATTGTTCGCGGCGCCGGATGAAATTCCATCTCGCCGTCCGCGTGAGCAATTCGTGGGTCAGCGGCGGTTCTCCTTCGTCGCCGACGAGCTGGTAGAGGAAATAGAACAGGTTCAGCGCGCCTGCCTCGAAGCTTGGCCGTGTGTCGGTCGGCAGCTCGGAAATCCGCTCTTCGAGCGCACGGATGAAATCGGCTGCGCGCGAAACCGTGTCGAAAGAGACGGCCTCGCCGATGTCCCGCAGATCCGCTGTGGTTTCCGCAAGCCCCTCACGCTCGAGATTTTCGGCCACGATCCGCAAATGCGTCCTGCGCATTTCCTTGGCATGCCGCATGGTCACGCTTCCCGCATGGATGCGATAGACGAGCAGGCTATCGGGCAATATGGTCGCCGGGAAACGGCCGGCAAGCCGTCTGAAGAGATCAAAATCCTCGGCATGTCTATATTTAGGATCGTAATAGAGATCGTTGTTCCCAATGACATTCCTGTTGTAGATCACCGTCGGATGTAAGAATATCGTAAAGAACATCGACAATATGTCGAGCCGGCCGAGCCGGAACACCGGGTCTAGCCTGCCTTTGGCGATACGGCCGTGAAGCAAGGTATCGACGCAGGCGCCGCAGAAGCCGAGATCGGGCCGCCGCTCGAACAGTGCGACCTGGCGCGAGAGGCGCCGGGGATAGGCGACATCGTCCGCATCCATTCGCGCAACAAGCTCGCCCTGGGCCAGTCGTAGCCCTTCATTGAGGGTGGCGACGAGGCCGCGGTTCTCACGCGAGATGACAGAAACGCGATTGTCTGCCCGGCGGTATCGTTCGAGAATCTCGAGCGAGTTGTCAGTCGATCCGTCATCGATAGCGATGACCTCCAGGCGATCGTAGTCTTGCCGCAGAATGCTCTCCAGCGCAGCGGTGAGATAAGGCCCGGCATTGTAGACCGGCAGCAGGACGGAGACGAGCGGCGCAGTGGTCATCTCTGCGCATCCGTTCGCCGGAGTTCGAGTGCGGCGCGGCCATCGGGGGATCCGCCGGGATAGGCGTCCGCCGCCCTGCCGAGCCAGCCGTCGCCAGAGCGTGCCTGGGAGCGGCGGCGCGCTACATAGGGGAAGCGGCGCTTGAGGCCGTTGAGCGGCTTTTCGAAAGCCGTCCACGAGATCGAAGCGACGGCGATCGTGGCGGCGCTCGCGACCAGGAAACGCCCTGGCCCCTGCTCCGAGACATTGAGCGGGATCCAGGGCTGTGACTTGACGGCGAGCGAAAGAAGGATCGGATGGTAAAGATAGACGCCGTAGCTGATGCGGCCCAGTGACAGCAGCGGTGGCAGTTCGAAAACCCTGCCGAGGACGCCGCCAAGGCCGGCTGAACAGGCGGCGACAACGGCCACCAGCGGCACTAGGGGCAGGATCTGCAGTAACGCCCAGCGGGCCCATTCCAGCATAGGATCGGCCGGCGCAGGGATAAGCCACTCAATCGCCAGGAAGACAGCCGCAAGGGCTGGCCAGCCTAGCCGCATCCATTGCGGCAGGCCGGCGCCTCTGGTCCGCCGGCAGGCAAGCAAAGCACCAAACGCCAGCGCGTCCATCGATGCTGGCGGCAGCAGGTCGCGCGCTAGCGCCGGGGTGGCGGTGATCGGCCAGCAGAAGCGATAGGCCAGCGACAACAGGATGACGCCGATAGTGATCGCTTCCACCCGCCGGCGGGGTGCGAGAAGCACGACCAGCGGCCAGGCGATATAGAACTGCTCCTCGATGCTCAGGCTCCAGAAATGGCAGAGTAGCCAGGGCGTCCATTCGTTGCGCAGCGCGTACCAAAAATTCGACAGGTAAAGCGCATGCCAGACGAGCGATCCACTGGACTGCTCCAGATCGGTCAGCCAGACGAACCCAAGCACGGCGAAATAGGGCGGGAATATGCGCAGCGCGCGCCTGATGTAGAAGGAACTCAATGCAGGGCCGGCTTTGAATTCGGCCGCGGCGCGCGCTTCGAGCAGCAGTCGTGTGATCAGGAAGCCGCTCAGCACAAAAAAAAGCCGCACCCCGATGTGGCCCCAAAAGGAGGACCCGTTGGGTGCAAGGAAATGGGAATAGAGAACCATCGTGACAGCGATGGCGCGCAGAGCGTCCAACTGATTGTCACGCGCGACCGCCATCAGCCATTTCCGCCGGTCTGAAGTCTCCGATGAAGCCAGCGGCCCTGCATTCCGGGCCTCAGGTCGAGGCCTGCCAGCGTCGAGAGTGCGCCGACAACATCAAACCCGCGCCTTGTGCGCGGGGCAGCCTCGAAATCGGTGCTGGCCAGCGAAAAATTCAAGCTGATCAACTTGGCGGAATCCTCCACGGCGCACTTCCCAGTACCAAATCCCCCAAGAAATGGTGCAACCTGGCAATGGTGCAGTGCAACACAAAATATCTATCGAGCTGTAATATTTGTGTGAGTTAGTGCTAAAAATGGGCATGATTTGCGAGTGCGTTGCGTCGCTGAGGGTTTTTCACGTCCGCAATGCTGCATGAGCAGTAGTACCATGTCAGAAAAGGCACGATTTAATTACACAACTATAATCCGGAGTGTCTGATATAGGTCAAAATTGACGAAGATTATTCTAAGATAGTGGTTTTGTATCTTATAAATTATGCTTGTATTGTCGGGTTCTCTAGGCTGTCGATCTTGCGCGATGCAGCATAGTCGATGGTCAAGCGTCTGACGACGCAATCCTGTGGCGGCGGCCATATGGCGCATGTCGACGAGGCAGACAGGAAGTGCCGGTGTTGGCGTAGGGAGTGACGTGCATTAGCCTTGCACCTGCCGTCACGCTTGCGTCGGATGGAGAACTGGTGCCGCTTAGGTGACTCGAACACCTGACCCCATCATTACGAATGATGTGCTCTACCAACTGAGCTAAAGCGGCCCAGGAAGCGCGAAGCCTCCAGGATCGGCTGGGTGATAGACTCAACCGGCCGCTAATTCAAGATGGGCAACCGTGATTTCAAGGCTGGATCCGGCAATTCGTCCCGTCATTTTCCATTGGCGCGGAATAAGCCATCGCCTTGTTTGCTTTTTCGATTACGCGGAGACGTCGCGCCGGACTGCGCGCAAATCGCCCGGCAAGGTGGCAAACGGACTGATTTTATTGCTAAAAGGCATCGAAATGGGCGTTGAACAGGCCTGTAAGGCAGAATGCGGGCGCTCGCCCGTTGATTGATTGGTCGCCTGCGGCTAACGATCATGGCAATGTAAGCGAACGGACAGGGGAATTCGCTTGGACGCGATCGAAAAAGCGATCCGCAACGCCTTCGAGAAAGGCAACGCCGAGGACCGGGCATTTCGCGAGCGGGTCTATCGGTCGGCTTTCGCGGCGCTCGACCGCGTGCTCCAGGCCAATCCCGGCGTGACGGTGGAAGCCGCCATCAAGCGCCGTAAGGCGGTGCAGGAAAAGATCGCCGAGATCGAATCCGAATTCCTGCCCGCGGTCCCCGATGTCGCCGCGCCGACGCAGAGCGCCGCGCCGACGCAGAGCGCTGCGCAGACACAAGATACCGCGCTGACGCAACGCGTTGCGCAGCCGCAAGACGCCGCGCAAGCGCCAGGCGCCACCGAAGCGCCCGCGGTCGATGCCCCGACAGGTGTCGCGGTCGGACCGTCGCCGGCGATCGTCGTTGATGAACCGGTTCAGCCCGAGGCATCCGACGCGCCGCGTTCGCGCGTGCTGCCGGTCGTCCCCGACATCATGCCTGACGCCACGCTGCCCGGCGCCCCGGCGATCGATATGGCCGATTCCGCGCCGGCCGAGGCTGCGGCGGAAGTGGCGCCTGATCGCGATGAAAGGCGGATAAGGGGCCGCCGCCTGCCGCTGACGGCGATCTTCTTTGGCGTGACGTTGCTCGCCGCCGCCGGCATCGGCCTCTATTTCGCCGTGCAGACCGGGGTGTTCAAGACGCCGGCGCAGCTCGACACGGCGCCGCCCGAAGCGCCGCCGACCGTCGACGATGACGACTTCACGCCGCCTGCCGGTACAGCTGAGCCGCAGCAGCCTGGCGCGCCGCAGCAGCCTGGTGTCGCCGAACAGACGCGCGACTGGATCAACGTGTTTACACCCACCGATCCAACGCATGTGGCGACCCCGTCCGACGCCAAGGCCGATGTCGTGCAGGACGACACCGGCTCCTTCCTACGCATCCGCTCCGGTGCTTCCGGCTCGGCCATCAGCTTCGATGTCGGGCAGGGCGTGCTGGAGAAGCTTGCCGGCAAACATGCCGTGTTCGACATCGTCGCCCGCGCCGAGGACGGCAAGGACACGCAGATCTCCGTCGACTGCAATTTCGGCGATCTCGGCGATTGCGGCCGCAAGCGCTATGCGGTCGGCCAGCAGCGTAACGAATATCTGTTCGACGTGAAATTCCCCGACAAACCCCCGGGCGCCGCCGGCAGCATCGCCATCAACTCCGACTTCGACAAGCAGGGCAAGGCGGTCGACATCTACGAGATCCGCGTCTCGATCGAACCGTGAGCGCTGCCTAGCGATCCAGCAGCGCCTGCAGCGTCTCGATGCGGTCGGCTTCGGCGGTCGGCTTGTCCCAGCGCAGCCGTGAGATGCGGGGAAATCGCATCGCAACGCCGGATTTGTGGCGAGTCGAACGGTTGAGACCTTCGAACGCCACCTCCAGCACCAGGCCTTGGCTGCGGTCGGCGCGCACCGAGCGCACCGGGCCGAAACGCTCGACCGTGTTGTCGCGGACAAATTTGTCGATCTGCTTCAGCTCCTCGTCGGTGAAGCCGAAATAGGCCTTGCCGACCGGCACCAATTCCTCCGCGCCTTCCGGCCCCGACCAGACGCCGAACGTATAGTCGGAATAAAAGCTCGACCGCTTGCCATGGCCGCGCTGCGCATACATCAGCACAGCATCGACCGTGTGCGGATCGCGCTTCCACTTGAACCACGGCCCTTTCGGCCGTCCCGCGAGATAGGGCGAATCCCAGCGCTTCAGCATCACGCCTTCGATAATCGGGTGCGGCGGCGCGCGGCGCAGTTCCTCCAGCGTTTGCCAATCCCGGAATTCGACGAATGGCGACAGATCGAAACGGTGCGGGTCCAGCGTTGTGATGAAGGCCTCAAGACGGGCCCGCCGCTCGCGGAAAGGTAGCGCGCGCAAATCTTCGCCGTTGATCTGCAGCGCATCGTAGCAGCGCATGAAGGCCGGGTATTGCTGCTGTATCTTCGGGGCCACGCTCTTGCGATTGAGCCGCTGTTGCAGGTCCGAAAACGTGCCGGTCGCCGCGGGCTCGCCGACCAGCAATTCGCCGTCGAGCGCGGCGGAAAAATTCATCGCCTGGGCGAGATCGGGGAATGCGCCGGACACATCGTCGCCGGTGCGCGAATAGAGCCGGCGCACGCCGCCCTCGCACACCGCCTGAACGCGGATGCCGTCCCATTTCCATTCCGCGGCAAAGGCGGCCGGATCGAGCTTTTCGAGGTCGCCGTCGCCGACCGGGTTCGACAGCATCACCGGACTGAACAGGGCAAGTGCGGTCCGCTTCGGCTTCTCGGCCTTGCCTTCCAGCCACGCGAACAGCGAGATATAGGGCGGCGTCAGCCCGTGCCACAGCTCCTCGATCTCGGCGACATCGACCTTGCCGAAATCGGCCAGCGCCTGTTTGGCCAGCCGCGCCGAAACGCCGATGCGCAAGCCGCCGGTGACCAGCTTAATGATGGCAAAGCGCGCCGAAATGCCGGCGCTGTCGAGCAGCCCGGCCAGCACCTTGGGTCCGTCGGAGCGGCTCGCCGCCTGCAGCGTCGCCACGACATCGCCAAGCGTCGGCTCCCGGTTGGGGATATGTCCCGGCGTTTGCGGCCAAACCAGCGAGACGGTTTCGGCAAGGTCGCCGACATAGTCGTAGGAATAGCCGAACAGCACCGGATCCATGCGCTCGGTGACCAGCGTGCGCAGCATCGCCGGCTTGACCGCCGCAATGTTGAGGTCGCCAGTGATAGCCGCCAGCGCCAGCCCGCGGTCGGGGTCCTCGACGCTGCGGAAATAATCGACGAGCAGTGTCAGCTTGCCATTGCGCGACGGCGTCAGCACCAGACGGTCGAGGAGTTCGGCAAAGCGGTTCATGGATGCAAGGACCGCGTTGACGGCAGAGGTTTGCGCTCTGGCACACCCCCCTCTGTCCTGCTGGACATCTCCCCCGCAAGGGGGGAGATTGGCAGCCTTGATCTTGCCGCCCATCTTGCGAGGTTGGCGATTGGCGAAAGCGGAGGTGACATCTGATCTCCCCCCTTGCGGGGGAGATGGCCGGCAGGCCAGAGGGGGGTGGGAAGGATCGCCGCGCCGGCGATTTCTGGATCAAAAATCACCATCAATCGCCCTCGTCCTCATAGCCCACAAGGTGCAGTGGCCTGGCGGCGATGCCTTCCAGCTCGCACCAGCGCACCAGCGCTTCCTCGCGGCCGTGCGTCACCCAGATTTCGCCGGCGCCCGTCTCCTTGACGGTAGCGGTCAGTTCATCCCAGTCGGCATGGTCGGAAATGATCAGCGGCAGTTCGACGCCGCCTTGCTTGGCGCGCTGGCGGATGCGCATCCAGCCCGAGGCGAAGCATGAGATCGGGTCGGGAAAGCGCCGCGCCCAGCGGTCGGCGAAGGCCGATGGAGGGCCGACAATGATGGCCCCAGTGAAATCCTGCTTGCCGCCGCTGTCGACGGTTGCCGGCTCCAGCGTGCCGAGGTCGATGCCCTGGCTCTGGTAATATTCGCTGAGCTTGGCCAGCGCGCCGTGGATATAGATCGGCCTGTCATAACCGGCATCGCGCAGCAGCCGCATCACCCGCTGTGCCTTGCCCAGCGCATAGGCGCCGACCAGATGCGATCGCTCGGGAAACTGCGCCGCCGATTTGAGCAGCCGGGCGATCTCCTCCGTGTCGGGCGGATGGTGAAACACCGGCAGGCCGAAGGTCGCCTCGGTGATGAACACATCGCATTGGACCGGTTCGAACCGTGCGCAGGTCGCGTCCTTCTGGCGCTTGTAGTCGCCGGAGGCGACGATGCGCCTGCCCTTGTGCTCGACCGCGATCTGCGCCGAGCCCGGCACATGGCCGGCCGGATGGAAGGTGACGCTGACATCGTTCAGCGCCATCGCTTCGCCAAGCACGGCCGCTTGCGTTGTCCCGGCAAAATCCTCGCCATAACGCAACCCCATAATGTCGAGCGTCTGCTGCGTCGCCAGCACCGAACGATGGCCGGATCGGGCATGGTCGGAATGGCCATGCGTGATCAACGCCCGGTCGACTGGCCGCACCGGGTCGATGAAGAAATCGCCGGATGGGCAATAAAGGCCTTCAGGCCGGGGATGAAGCAGTTCGCTGGCGCGCATCCACTCAAGATAGTGGCTAATTCCAGCGCGGGAAGCCTGTTGCAAGAGACTGCTGACTCGGCCTACAGCCAGCCACCGGCCGCATCAGCCGGCGGGGCCATCGCCATGCAACCGCTGAAAATCTCGTCCGGCGACCCGACCGCCGACCGTCGCGCCGACTATGCCGAGATGCTTTTCGGCTCGGGCGAGCACGCGGCAGCGGCGGAGCTGCTGCTCGGCGCGCTGGAGCTGGCGCCGCAATGGGCGGCGGGCTGGTTCCGTCTTGGCGAGATGCAGGAGACGGCCGAGCGGCTCGACGTGGCGGCTCAAGCCTGGGCGACGGCGCTGAAACTCGACCCGGCGGATCGCCTTGGCGCTGCGCTGAAGCTGCAACTCATCGGCAAAGCGCCGGCTGCCGCGGCGCCACCCAGCGCCTTCGTCGAAACGCTGTTCGACCACTATGCCGAAACTTTCGAAGATTCGCTGGTCGGCAAGCTCGGCTACCGGCTGCCGGAGTTTCTCGATCGCGCCATTCGAGCGGCAAGGGCGGGCCGCTTTTCGCTGGCGCTCGACCTTGGTTGCGGCACCGGTCTGATGGGCGAGAAACTGCGGCCGGTCGCCGAACGGCTGGAGGGCTACGACATCTCCGCCGCCATGCTGAAAAAGGCCCGCGCCAAAGGCGTCTACGATCTGCTCGCCAAGGCCGATCTGCAGGATTTCGCCTATGCCGGACCGAAAGCCGATCTGGTGGTGGCGGCCGACGTGTTCATCTATGTCGGCGCGCTCGATCGCGTGATGAAAACCGTCGCCGGCATTCTGGCCACCAATGGCCTGTTTGCCTTTTCCGTCGAAAAGCCAGCCAAGGGCGGGGCGGGCGGCGACGCCGGTTTCGCGCTGCAGCCGTCTCGTCGCTACGCCCATTCTCAAGCCTATGTCGAGCGGGTGCTTGCCGCAAACGGCCTGTCGGTGCTGTCGATGCAGCCGACCGTCATCCGCTGGGATCGCCGCCAGCCGGTCGGCGGGCTTGCCGCGCTGGCGGTGCCCTCGTCCAAGGGTTGATGTCTCGTCTTGTTCGAAAACGTGAATAGGATTTTTGCGGCTGGCGCGGCATCAGGTAGGATACAAGCCGAGAAAAGCCCTCGGCAGGCATTGAGGAGGAACACATGCGCTGGAACATGATGGTCTTGGCGTCCTGCCTAGCGATGGCCGGCTGCAGCAGCTCGATGTCGGAGCGGCAGGACCAGGACGTGCAATCGTCGCTGCAATATGACAACGTGCCTTGCGACCAGTTGCTGTCGCAGCGCAACGAACTGGCGCAGCAATACCATCTGTCGACGGACGCCAAGCCGAGCTTCTCCAATCCGGCGATGGGCTTCGGCCCGTTCACGCCGGATATGCGCTCCAAAAGCAAGCGCGACACCGACCTGGCAAGCGGCAAGGTCGACGCCATGAACCGCTCGATCGTCCGCCGCGACTGCGGCAAGCCCAACAAGCAGAAGAAGTTCAGTCTGCCGAGCTGAACCTGAACTTCCTCAGTACCCCGCCTTGCGGTCGACCACGTTATCGAGCTTTTCGCCGCGCTCGAAGCCATCCATCTGCCGCAACATGCTCGGCGCCAGGTGGACAGGGTCGGAGGTCGCCGCCGCGTGCGGCGTCACGAACACTTTCGGGTGGCTCCATAGCGGATTGGTCTTCGGCAGCGGCTCGACCTCGAACACGTCGAGGCTCGCCTCCTTCAGCGTGCCGTCGTCCAGCGCGCGCAATATGTCGGCGTCCTTCTGCAGCCGGCCGCGCCCGGCATTGATCAGCACCGAGCCGCCGAGGCCGTTTCGCTTGCGCAATTCCTTCAGCACGCCGTAATTGATGATGCCGTGCGTGTCCGGCGTCAGCGGCAACAGCACCACCAGTATGTCGGTGGCGTTGAGGAAGGGGATCAGCCCGGCCTCTCCGGCGTAGGTCGCAACGCCTTTCATGGCCTTGTCGCTCCGCGACCAGCCATTGACGGCAAAGCCGAGCGACAACAGCACCGACGCCGCCGCGCGGCCGAGATTGCCGAGCCCCATAATGCCGACCGAGATGTCGCCGGCCGGCCGCTGCGGCGGTTCGTGCCAGGTCTTCTTCGGCTGCTGGGCGCGGTAGAGCATGCCCTGGCGGTGATGGTCGAGCACCCGCCAGACGACATATTCGGTCATGTATTGGGTGAGGTTGTCGGCGACCACTTTGACGATCGGCACGTCGGGCAGGCCGGGATCGGCGAAGATGTGGTCGACGCCGGCGCCGATCGAGAAGATTGCGCGCAGATTGGGCAGCGACTTCAGCAGGTTCGGCTTCTGCTTCCACACCACCGCATAGGTGATCGACGGGTCCGAAGCGCCGTCCGGCTCCAGCACCACTTCGCGCTCGACCGACAGCAGCTCGCGCCAGCGCTGCGGATGAAAGCCGGTGACGGCAAGCAGGATTTTGCCTTTTTCCATTTGCGGATTGTATTCCCTGTTATTCGCTGACGATACCGACCGGCGCCGTCTCGATCTTGAACGCGGCCGAGATCAGCGCCTTCGTATAGTCGGTCTGCGGCCGCTCGAAAATCTGTTCGGAAGGGCCGGCTTCGACGATCTTGCCATTGCGCATGACGATGACGTCATTGGCAAGGGCGCGAATGACTTTCAGATCGTGGCTGATGAACAGATAGGCAAGGTCGTGCTTGGCCTGCAGATTGCGTAAGAGGTCGACCACTTGCGCCTGCACGCTCATGTCGAGCGCCGAGGTCGGTTCGTCCAGCATGACGAAGCGTGGATTGAGCACCATGGCGCGCGCAATGGCGACGCGCTGGCGCTGGCCGCCGGAGAATTCATGCGGATAGCGGTTCCTGGTCGCCGGATCGAGCCCGACCTCCTTCAGCACGGCGACGACCTTGTCGTCGCGTTGGTCGGGCGACAGCTTCGGCTCGTGGATCTTCAAGCCTTCCTCGATGATCTCCGAGACCGACATGCGCGGGCTGAGCGAGCCGAACGGGTCCTGGAAAACGATCTGCAACTCGCGGCGCAGCGGCCGCATGGCGTTGAAGGAAAGCTGGTTGATGTCGCTGCCATTGAACTGGATGGTGCCGGTCGATGAGATCATCCGCGCCAGCGCCAGCCCGAGCGTCGTCTTGCCGGAGCCGGATTCGCCGACGACGCCTAGCGTCTGGCCGGCGCGTACGGTGACGTCGATTCCGTCAACAGCCTTCACATTGTCGACGGTGGTGCGAAAGAAACCCTTTTTGATCGGGAACCAAACCTTGATGTCCTTGCCGGTCATAACCGGTTTGGCGGCGTCGTTGGCGGCCGGCGGCTTGCCCTTCGGCTCGGCGGCCAGGAGGTGCTTGGTATAAGCGTGCTGCGGGTTGGCGAAGATGTCCCTGGTCGGCCCGGTCTCGACGATCTTGCCTTTGGTCATCACGCAGACGCGGTCGGCGATCTTTCTGACAATGCCGAGATCATGGGTGATGAACAGCATTGACATGCCCTTGCGGCTCTTCAGCCCCGCCAGCAATTCGAGGATCTGCGCCTGGACAGTGACGTCGAGCGCCGTCGTCGGCTCGTCGGCGATCAGCAGTTCAGGCTCGTTGGCCAGCGCCATGGCGATCATGACGCGCTGCCGCTGGCCGCCGGACAATTGGTGCGGATAGGCGTCGAGCCGCTTTTCCGGTTCGCGAATGCCGACCTCGTTGAGCAGCGCCAGCGTGCGCGCCTTGGCCTGGCGGTCGCCCATGCCCTGATGCAGCGCCAGGATCTCGACGATCTGCTGCTCGATCGTGTGCAGCGGATTGAGCGAGGTCATCGGCTCCTGGAAGATCATGGTGATCTTGTTGCCGCGCACGCTGCGCAACTGCTTTTCGTTCATCGCCAAAAGGTCGGCGCCCTGGAACAGGATCTTGCCCGAGGGATGGCTGGCCGTCGGGTAGGGCAGAAGCTTCAGCACCGATAGCGCCGAGACCGATTTGCCGGAACCGGATTCGCCCACAAGCGCCACCGTCTCGCCCTTGGCGAGATCGAAGGAGATGTGGTCGACGGCGGTCGACTCGTTGCCGCCTTGGGTGAAGGCAACGCTGAGATCGCGGACGGAGAGCAGGAGTTCGCTCATCGGAACGCCTTGCGCGGGTCGAAAGCATCGCGCGTTGCTTCACCGATGAACACCAACAGCGACAGCATCAGCGAGATGACGATGAAGCCCGATATACCGAGCCAGGGGGCATTGAGGTTACTCTGCGCCTGTTTTAGCAGTTCGCCGAGCGACGCGGTGCCGGGCGGCAGCCCGAAGCCGAGATAGTCGAGCGAGGTCAGTGTCGAGATCGAGGCGCTGACCAGAAAAGGCATGAAGGTCAGCGTCGCCACCATGGCATTGGGCAGAAGATGGCGCAGCATGATGGTGCGGTTGGACACACCAAGCGCGCGGGCCGCGTTGACATATTCGAAGTTGCGCGCGCGCAGGAATTCGGCGCGCACCACGCTGACAAGCGACGTCCAGGAGAAGAGCAGCATCAGCCCAAGCAGGATGAAGAAGCCCGGCGGCAGGATGGCGGCGACGATCAGCAGCAGATACAGCAGCGGTATCGCCGACCAGATTTCTATGAAGCGTTGAAAGAGAAGGTCGGTCCAGCCGCCGAAATACCCTTGCAGCGCGCCGGCGGCGACGCCGATAACCGACGAACCCGCAGTCAGGATCAACCCGAACAGCACGGAAATCCTAAACCCGTAGATGATGCGCGCCAGCACGTCGCGCGCCTGGTCGTCGGTACCCAGCCAGTTCCAGTTGCCGACAATGCAGTCAGGATCGGCAGCGCCTTGCGGATATTGGCTGCATCGCCTCTGCGCGTCGTATTCCCATGACGGTTTTGCGGGAGCGGCGTCGGGGATCGCATTGTTGACGGTGCGGTAGGAATAGCGGATTGGCGGCCAGATCATCCAGCCATTGGCGTTGATCTCGTCGCGGATGACCGGGTCGCGATAGTCGGTGACGGCGTAGAAGCCGCCGAATTTTTCCTCTGGGTAGGCGACCGCCACCGGGAACAGGATCTCGCCTTTGTAGTAGGCGACGATCGGTCTGTCGTTGGCGATCAGTTCGGCAAACAGCGACAGCACGAACAGAGCGAGGAATATCCACAACGACCAGTAGCCGCGCCTGTTGGCCTTGAAGTTCTGCCAGCGCCGCTTGTTGAGCGGCGACAGCCAGGGGCGGGCGATCCTTGTCGGTGTGATCTCGGCTGCAGCCTGCGTCATCAGACGTCTCTCCGCTCGAAATCGATGCGCGGATCGACCCATGTGTAGATCAGGTCGGACAACAGTGTCACGAACAGGCCAAGCAGCGAAAATATATAGAGGTTGGCGAACACGACCGGATAGTCGCGCGCCAACACGGACCTGAAACCGAGCAGCCCGAGACCGTCGAGGGAAAAGATGTTCTCGATCAAAAGCGAGCCGGTGAAGAAGGCCGAGATGAAGGCCGCTGGAAAGCCGGCAATGACGATCAGCATTGCGTTGCGGAACACATGTCCGTAAAGCACCCGCCGCTCCGACAGGCCCTTGGCACGGGCCGTCACCACATACTGTTTGCGTATCTCTTCCAGGAAGGAGTTCTTGGTCAGCAGCGTCGTCGTCGCGAAGGCCGACAGCACCAGCGCCGTCAGCGGCAAGGTCATGTGCCAGAAATAATCGACGATCTTGTCGGGCCACGACAATTGGTCCCAATTGTCGGAGACGATGCCGCGCAGTGGGAACCAGTCCCAGAAGGAGCCGCCCGCGAACAGCACCATCAGCAATATGCCGAACAGGAAGGCCGGTATGGCATAGCCGACGATGATCACGCCGCTGGTCCAGACGTCGAAGGCGGAGCCGTCCTTGACCGCTTTGCGGATGCCAAGGGGGATCGAGATCAGATAGGACAACAGCGTGATCCACAGCCCAAGCGAGATCGACACCGGCATCTTCTCCAGGATCAGGTCAAGAACCGAGATGTCACGGAAATAGCTGTCGCCGAAATCGAAGCGGGCATAGTTCCACAGCATCATGCCGAAGCGTTCGAGCGGTGGTTTGTCGAAGCCGAATTGCTTTTCCAGCTTCTTGATGAATTCCGGATCGAGCCCTTGCGCGCCGCGATACTTCGAGCCGACGTCACCGGCCACATCGAAATTGCCGCCGCCTCCTGCATCGCCGCCGCCGCTGCCGAGGCGGTCGCTGCCGCCCTGATTGGTCAGGCTGGCGATGACCTGCTCGACCGGTCCACCCGGTGCGAATTGAGTGACGACGAAAGCAACCGCCATGATGCCGAACAGGGTCGGTATCATCAGCAGGATACGGCGCAGTATGTAGGCGCCCATCAGCTTTCACCCTCCCCCTTGTGGGGAGGGTCGATCCGCGAAGCGGAGCGGGGTGGGGGTAGTCTCGATCCGGCGTACGCCGTCACACCCCCACCCCGGTTCGCCATTCGCGCTGCGCACGAGGTGCTCACCGACCCTCCCCACGAGGGGGAGAGTAAAGTGCCGCGCAACAGCCTACCCTTTGCCAATTTTTGCCGCCTTGCCCTTGTCGACCCACCACAGCGCTTCGACCGGAAAGTCGAAATCGGGTTTCCGCTCGGGAAAACCGAACATGTCCCAATAGGCGCTTCGATGATTCGCCAAGAACCAACTTGGAATCCAATCCCGCCGTGCACGCAAGACCCGGTCGAGCGCGCGCATGGCAATTGTCAGGCCTTCGCGATCCTTGGCGGCGCCCGCGGCGTCAACCAGGGCGTCGATGGCCGGGCTCGACGTTCCCGGCAGATTGCGAGAGCCCGATACGGTAGCTGCTCGCGAATGGAAAATGGTTTCGAGGTCGTCACGGGTTGGCGTCGCCGGAAACGAGGCCGCGACCGAGACGAGGTCGTAGTCGAACGAATTCTGCCGCAGCTGATATTGCGCGGCATCCACCAGCCGGATCGAGGCATCGATGCCGACCGCCTTCATGTTTTCGACCCAGGGCGAGTAGACCTGTTCGAAGACTTCGTCGTCGACAAGAAACTCTGCGGACAACCGACCACCCTTGTCGTTCACGACGAAATTGCCGGACCGTTTCCAGCCGGCCTCGGCCAGAAGCTTGGCCGCCTTGCCAAGCAACTGCCGGTCGCGGCCGGAGCCGTTCGACGCGTCCTGGACCACGGCTTCGCCAAAAGCCTCGGCGGGAATCTGCTCACGCAGCGGCTCAAGAAGAGCCAATTCTTGTGGCGACGGTCTGCCCTCGGCGCGAAATTCGGATTTCTCGAAGCAGGATTGCGAGCGCTCATAGGAACCGTAGAAGAAATTGCGCCGCGTCCATTCGAAGTCGAAGCACAGCCCGATCGCCTGCCGCACGCGCGAGTCGCGAAACTGCTCGCGCCGCTGGTTGACGGCGGTGCCCTGCATCGAAGGCACCGTTTCGGCCGGGAATTCGTGCTTCACCACCTTGCCGGCAGTGAACGCGGGGAAGTCGTAGCCGGTCGCCCAGACGCGCGAGGTGAATTCCTCCCTGTAGAGGATTTCTCCCTTCTTGAACGCTTCGAAGGCAACGCTACGGTCCTGATAGAACTCAACGCGGATCCGCTGAAAATTGTTCTGGCCGCGATTGACCGGCAGGTCGTTGCCCCAATAATCAGCCACACGCTCATATTCGATCCAGGCCCCTGCCGACCAGCGACCGACCTTGTAGGCGGCTGACCCCAACGGCGGGTTCATCTGCGAGGAATCGAACGGGTTGGTCGTGTAGAACGCCTTCGACAGGACCGGGAACTCGACGACGTTGAGGATGGTGCGGCTTGTCTGCTTGCCGGAAAACCTAAGCTGCAGCGTGTGGGCATCCACGGCAATCGCGTCATCCAGATGCGTTAGCGGCAGGGAATAGTACGGGTGCCCCTTGTCCTTGAGCAGCTTGAAGGTGAAGGCGGCATCCTCTGCCGTCAATGGCGTCCTGTCATGGAAGCGGGCCTGCGGGCGCAGCGAGAAGGTGAAGTCGTTGCGGTCGTCGGAAATCGTCACGCCGTCAGCGATCAGCCCGTAAAGGGCGTCAGGTTCGTCGTACGCTCTCACCATCAGTGAATCGAGGCACATCTCCGTGCGCTGGGGCGAATCGCCTTTGGGAACGAACGAATTCAGCGTGTTGAAGGTCAGCGGCGTCTGGTTGGCAAGCCAGTTGCGCGGCAGGAAGTTGAAGACGCCACCTTGCGGCGCATCGACATTGACATAGTCGAAATGAGTGAAGTCCGGCTTGTATTTGAGGTCGCCGAAAGCCGACAGTCCATGCAGTTTCACGCCGGTTGGGCTGGCGGCGAAAGCCTTGCCCGGCAGCAGCGCAGCAACGGCCGCGGCGCCACTGAGGGCCAGGAAATCGCGGCGAGGGAGCCCCGCCATCAATTGCTGCCCTTGTACTTGGCGGCCAGGACCTTTTCCTTGTCCGCATCGATCCACCAGGAATCGATATCGGCGCCACGGTAGCCGGGCTGCTTTTCCGGGATGCCGAACTTGTTCCAGTAAGCCAGCCACACAACGGCGCGATAGTATTGCGGCACCACATAGTAATTCCACAGCAGCACGCGGTCGAGCGCATGGGTGGTGGCGACGAGGTCATCGCGATCCGTGGCAAAAATGATGCGGTCGACAAGGACGTCAACGACCGGGTTCTTGATGCCGGAATAATTGCGCGATGCCGGTGTGTCGGCGGCCTTGGAGCTCCAGAAATCGCGCTGCTCGTTGCCGGGCGATTCCGACTGTTGGAGCTGTCCTGTGATGACGTCGTAATCGAAATTTCTGACGCGGTTGGTGTACTGGCTCGGGTCGACGATGCGCAGTGTCGCATCGACGCCGATCTTGCGCAGATTGGCGATCCAAGGGCTGGAAATGACCTGGTCGGTTTCATTCGAGCCTAGGATTTCAAACTTGAATGGCTCGCCGGTCTTGGCGTTGACCATCTTGCCGCCCTTGATCACCCAGCCGGCCTGGGCGAACAGGTCGACCGCCTGCTTCAGATATTTGCGCTCCGCCTGCGGCGAATCGTAGACCGGCAACTTGAATTCCTGGGTGAATACTTCCGGCGGCAGCTTGTCGCGGTACTTCTCCAGGATCTCCAATTCCTTGCCTTGCGGCAAGCCGCTGGAGGCTAGGTCCGTGCCCTGGAAATAGCTGTGGGTGCGAGTGTTGAAACCGAAGAACAGCGTGCGGTTCATCGATTCGAAATCGAACGGGTAGGTGAGCGCGGCCCTGACCAGACGATCGGCAAACAACCTATGTCTCTGGTTGAGCATGAAAGCCTGCATCGGCTCGGGCGAGGTGGTCTTGAACTCCTGCTTGATCACATCGCCGGCCTTGATCGCCGCGAAATCATAAAATGTCGCCCAGCGCTTCGAGCTGTTTTCCGGCTTGATATCGTCGAGGCCACCTTTCTTGAACGCCTCCCAGGAGGCGTTGTCGTCAAGAATGTAGGTAAAGTGCTGCGTGTCGAAATTCTCCCGACCGATTTTCACAGCCAGCTTGGCGCCCCAATAGTCGGGGACGCGCTGCCAGACGATTTCCGACCCCGCCTTGAAGCTGGCGATCTTGTAGGCAGCCGAGCCCAGCGGCGGCTCCAGCGTCCCCTTGGTGATGTCGCGTTTCTTGCCATTGGCGTCGGTGCCTTCCCACCAATGCTTGGGCAGCACGACAAGGTCGCCGAGGATCTTGGGCAGTTCGCGATTGCCCTTCTGGTCGAAGTGGAACTCGACCTCACGGTCCGAGACAGCGACTGCGTCGGCGACGTTTTCGAAATAGCGGCTGTACATCGGGCTGTTGGCCTTCAGCACCTGGAACGACCAGATCACGTCGTCAGTGGTGATCGGCTGTCCGTCATGCCATTTCGCCCGTGGGTCGAGCCGGTAGGTGGCCGAGGAATAGTCGGTCGGGTACTTGTAGGCATCGGCGATGAGCGGGTGGCTGACGCTGCCTTCGTCAGTCGCCTGATCCATCAGCGTGTCGTAGAGCAGGCCGCCGCCAAATGGCTGCAGGCCGGCCGCCGGCGATCCCTGAACGATATAGGGATTGAAGCTGTCGAACGTGCCGGAAACGACCGAATTGTAGGTACCGCCCTTCGGTGCATCCGGATTCACATAATCGTAGCGCTGGAAATTCTCGCCATACTTGGAGGGGCCGATCAGCGAAGAGGTGGTGTGCCATTCCTGGGGGAAGGCTGCCTGCAGGCCGCCTGCGAGGGCGCCCACAACCAGAAAGGACCTCAGAAGCGTTCGGCCAACCGTCATGCGTTCTCCTCTTCGCGATGCCCGGCAATCCTAAATGATTTGACGCCGGTGAAAACCGCCACGCGGCGGCTTTGTCGCCGCATATGCGATTTTCCTAACAAAAAGCCGGGCTGAACCCGGCTTTTTTGAGATCATGGAGATGACAATTCGGTTATTTGGCGGGCGCCGGTGCCGGCGTCGCAGGGGCTGGAGCTGCACCTTCAGCCGGCTTGGCCGGAGCAGCACCCTCGGCCGGCTTGCCCGGCGCGGTTGCATCAGCGGCGGCACCTGGCGTCGGCAGCGGCTTTGGGCTGTCCGACAGCGTTCGCAGATAGGCGATGACGTTGGCGCGGTCCTCGTCCTTTGGCAGGCCGGCAAAGCCCATCGCCGTGCCCTTCACGAATTTCTTCGGCGAGGTGATGAAGTGGTTGAGGTTGTCATAGGTCCACTTCTCGGCGCCGCCCTTGGAAAACTCCTTCATGCCGGCCGAATAGGCAAAGCCCTCATGCTCGGCGACGGGGCGGTCGACGATGTCCCAGAGATCCGGGCCGACCTTGTTGGGGCCGCCTTTTTCGCCGGAATGGCAGGCCTGGCATTTCTTGAAGACGGCCGCACCTTGCTCGACATTGGCGGTGGCTAAAAGGTCGGCGATCGGCTTGGCCTCTGCCGCGGGTCCGGCGGCGCCGCCTTCGGCAGGCTCCGTCGCCTCGATGGCAAAGCCGGGTTTTTCCGGCGCCGGCGAGGCAAACAGGGCGTCGGACACCAAACCGACCGAGAAGACGACGAAACAGGTTCCAAGCAACCCGGCGAGCAGTTTGTTGACTTCGTTGGAATCCATACGCCCCAGGGCTCCCTTTTCCGGCGGACCTCTCCGTCCACTCCGTCCGTCGGTATCGTGACCCACCCCGTCGAGCCGGTCAAATCGGGCGGAAACTAGGTCTTTTGCTTGGGCGTTGCAACACCTATAAGGGCGCTTCCAGTGAGACCTTTTGCCACTTTCCCCATCCTCTTTCGAACGCCTTGCAACCTCGATGTCCACGCTCATCCTGATCCCGGCCCGCATGGCCTCGACGCGCCTGCCGGGCAAGCCGCTGGCCGACATAGCCGGCGCGCCGATGATCGTCCATGTCGCCCGCCGTGCCGCTGAGGCTGGGCTTGGCCGGGTGGTGGTGGCAACCGACACGCGCAACGTGGCCGAAGCGGTGCGCGCGCACGGTTTCGAGGCGGTGATGACGCGCACCGACCACGAATCCGGCTCCGACCGTATCTTCGAGGCGCTGACCGCGCTCGACCCCGATCGCAAGGTCGAAACCATCGTCAATGTGCAGGGCGACCTGCCGACCATCGATCCCAAGATCATCGGTGCGGCGCTGAAACCGTTCGAGGACGCTGCGGTCGACATCGCCACGCTCGGCGTCGAGATCGTCCGCGACGAGGAAAAGGCCAACCCCAACGTCGTCAAGATCGTCGGTTCGCCGTTGTCGGCGACGCGGCTGAAGGCGCTCTATTTCACCCGCGCCACCGCGCCCTGGGGCGAGGGGCCGCTCTATCACCATGTCGGCCTCTACGCCTATCGGCGCTCAGCCCTCGAACGCTTCGTCGCTTTGAAGCCGTCGCGGCTGGAGCGGCGCGAGCGGCTGGAGCAGTTGCGGGCGCTGGAGGCCGGTATGCGCATCGATGCCGAGATCGTGCAATCGCTGCCGCTCGGCGTCGACACGCCGGAAGACCTCGAACGCGCCAGACAAATTCTTTGCTGAGAAGATAAATTCTTTCCTGACACCGCAGATCCTTTCAAACCTGAGATATCGGCATGCCTGACAAGACCGACAGAATAGCCTTCCAGGGCGAACCGGGCGCCAATTCCGACACCGCCAGCCGCAACATGTTCCCCTCGATGGAGCCGTTGCCGTGCCCGACCTTCGAGGACGCCTTCAACGCGGTCGAGACCAACAAGGCCGACCTCGCCATGATCCCGATCGAAAACACCATCGCCGGCCGCGTCGCCGACATCCATCATCTGTTGCCGGAATCGAAACTCCACATCGTCGGCGAATATTTCCTGCCGATCCATTTCCAGCTGATGGTGCTGCCCGGCGTTAAACGCGAAGAGATCAAGACCGTGCACAGCCATATCCATGCGCTGGGACAGTGCCGCAAATACATCCGCAAGAATGGTTGGAAGCCGGTGATTGCCGGCGACACGGCGGGTTCGGCGAAGCTGGTCTCCGAGCTCAAGGACCGCAGCATGGCCTCGCTGGCGCCTGCGCTCGCCGCAGAACTCTATGGCCTCGACATCATCGAGAAGAATGTCGAGGACACGGACTCGAATGTCACCCGCTTCGTCGTCCTGACCAAGGACAAGCGGTTGGCCGAACGGCCCTCGGCCGACACCAAGATGATGACGACCTTCATGTTCCGTGTCCGCAACGTGCCGGCTGCTCTCTACAAGGCAATGGGCGGTTTCGCCACCAACGGCGTCAACATGACGAAGCTGGAGAGCTATCAACTGGGCGCCTTCACCGCGACGCTGTTCTACGCCGATATCGAGGGCCATCCCGACGATCCACTGGTCAAGCTGGCGCTGGACGAACTGCGCTTCTTCTCGCGCGAAGTGCGCATTCTGGGTGTCTATCCCGCCAGCGAGTCGCGCGAGCAGTGGAAGGTCGCGGACTAAGGTTCCCCTAAACCAGCAGGGTCAGCGGCACATAGTCGATTTCCATGAAGGTTTCGACTTCCGGGATCCAGCGGTCGCGCACGAAGGCAACGTGGTCGGGATGCTCGTTATATCTGGTGTAGGCGGCCTGATCGACGAACTCCATCGAGAAGCCGAAGTGATAGTCGTTCTTCGGGCTGACTTGCCGCAGCGGCTCGAAATGGGTGACGCCCTTGATTGCGCTGAGAATGCGCTTGGCATCGGAGAGGAACCGCTTTTCCTCCAGCGAGTACTGCGGGTGCTTCAGGGTGAAAACCACGGTGTGACGGATCATTTTTTGCTCCCGTTAAGCAATTCCAGGAAAAGTGTGAAGCGGTTTTCCGTCCGGAATTGCGTAAAATAACAAGTCTTATTCGCTGTCGACCCAGGCGCGGATCAGATGATGCGCGATCGCGCCTTTCGGCGGCGTGACCAGATTGTCCTTGTGCGTCCTCTCCAGCATGGAACGCACCTCGTCGCGAAAAAACCAGCGGCAATCTTCCAACTCGTTGAGATCGGCCTGGATGTCGTCATTGAGCGGTTCGCCGAAACAGCCGATCATCAGCGAATAGGGGAACGGCCAGGGTTGGCTGGCATGGTAGACGACGCGGCCGAGCCGGATGCCGGCTTCCTCCAGCGTTTCGCGGCGCACCGCCGCCTCGATCGTCTCGCCCGGCTCGATGAAACCGGCAAGCGCCGAGTACATGCCGGGCCCGAAATGCCGGCCGCGGCCGAGCAGGCATTTTTCCCGCGTCGCCGTCAGCATAATCGCCACCGGATCGGTGCGTGGAAAGTGCTCGGTGCCGCAATTTGGGCAATGGCGCTTGTAGCCGCCGGCCCGCATTTGCGATTCATGGCCGCATTTGCTGCAGAAGCGATGGGTGGCATGCCAGGCAAGCAGGGCGGCGCCTTGCGCCAGCGCGCCCGCTGCCGCCTCGTCGATCAGCCCCTGCATATAGACCGAGCGATAATCGATCGCCTTCATGGTCTCCGGCAGCTGTTCGGGATCGAGGCCGACCGGCACGGCAAGGACCGGGCCGCTCTCGGCAAAGCCAAGCAGCACGCCTTGTGCGAGTGATGGCTGCAGCTTCTGGCTCTCAGCCAGATCGAACCAAGGGTCGAAGCTGCCATCGTGCAATTTCAGATACAGCCGTCCGCCATGCATCGGCAGAAGACGTGCCGAGGGATCGGCCAACGCCCTTTCGACGGAATCGTCGGCGCGGTTCTCGGATTGCCGATCAATCGTGTTTCCGGCGAAGCCGACGAACTGGCTCGGTTCGCGCAAGGGCGCGTCAAAAAGGCGAAAGGTCATGGAAGCTCGAACGTCTAGGGATGGACACAGGCGGCTTATAGCGCCGCCTTGATCTGTTGCGCAAATTGGCGGATGCCTGAACGCTCATAGGGCTCGCGCATGCCGTGCCCCCACACCGGCCCCGGCCAGCCCGGATCGCCTTCCGAGCGGGCGATGACGTGGACATGCAATTGCCGAACGATGTTGCCGAGCGCGCCGGTGTTGATCTTGGTGCAGCCCGTGGTTCTTTTCAGCGCCTGCGCCACCATGTTGGTTTCGAAGGTCAACATCGCCTGGTCGAGCGGCGTCATGTCGTGGATTTCTTCGGCCCCCGGCCGCTGCGGCACCAGGACCAGCCATGGCCAGCGGCTATCGTTCATCACCCTGAGCTCGCACAGGCCGAGCCACATCAGCTGCTCGCTATCCGCCTCCAGCCTGGAGTCGAGCGTGAATCCGGCCTTGAGGCCCGGTAGCATTGGCGTTTCCCTTGCGCTTCTCGCATTATTCCCAAACTCATGACGCTAGAGCGGCTGCACGGGGGCTGCAAGCGATTCATTGAGCGGCGGAGTTCACGGGCATCCGATTCTCAATGCACCCTTGCATTTGATCGCTGAATTGCCGATATGGAACGCGGGAGGTTGGTGGTGGACGATCCACTCGCCAACCGGGTCAGGTCCGGAAGGAAGCAGCCCTAACGAGCCCGGAACGGGTCATTGTTCCAGCCTCCCACCTCATCGGCCCCTCTCGCGACATTGACGACGCATTGCAGCGCGGGCGAGACTATTGGAGCAATTCCAGGGAAAGTGTGAGCGGTTTCCCGTCCGGAATTGCGTTAAAGCAAAGGGTAGAGCGGTTTGCCGTTTCAGAAAACGGTGAAACGATCTAGCAGGAATCGGCTACGCTGAGACGCGGCCTTTTGGAGCTTTACGGGCGAATGAGCGAAGCCGGAAATTCGGACCCCAAAAACCTGGAGAAGCAAAAGGCCGTCGCCTATCGCGTGCTGGCGCGCAAATATCGTCCGTCGAATTTCTCCGAACTGATCGGCCAGGAGCCGATGGTCCGCACTTTGACCAACGCTTTCTCCACAGGCCGCATCGCCCAGGCCTGGATGCTGACCGGCGTGCGCGGCGTCGGTAAGACCACGACGGCGCGCATCCTGGCACGGGCGCTCAACTACAAGACGCCGACGGTCGACCATCCCTCGGTCGACCTCGCCTTCCTGGGCGAGCACTGCCAGGCGATCATGGAAGGCCGCCATGTCGACGTCATCGAGATGGACGCCGCGTCGCATACCGGCATCGACGACATCAGGGACATTATCGAGCGCGTGCGCTATGCCCCGGTGTCGGCGCGCTACAAAGTCTACATCATCGACGAAGTGCACATGCTCTCCACCCAGGCCTTCAACGGCCTGTTGAAGACGCTGGAAGAACCGCCGCCGCACGTCAAATTCATCTTTGCCACCACCGAAATCCGCAAAGTGCCGATCACCGTGCTGTCGCGCTGCCAGCGTTTCGACCTGAGACGCATCGATGCCGGCGCACTGGTCGCGCACCTCTCCTCGATTGCCGGCAAGGAAGGCATATCGGTCGACGACGACGCGCTGGCGATGATCGCGCGCGCCGCCGAAGGCTCGGCCCGCGATTCGCTCTCCATCCTCGACCAGGCGATCGCCCATGGCGGCGGCGCCGTCAGCGCCGAAGCGGTGCGCGCCATGCTGGGTCTCGCCGACCGCGCCCGCATCGTCGACCTGTTCGAACATGTCATGAAGGGCGATGTGGCGGCCGCCCTTGCCGAATTCCGCAACCAGTACGACACCGGCGCCGATCCGACTGCCGTGCTGACCGATCTGGCCGAATTCAACCACCTCGTCACCCGGCTGCGCTTCGTGCCGACGGCTGCCGACGACGCTTCCCTGTCCGAGGATGAGCGCCGCCGCGGCGCCGACTTCGCCAGCACGCTGTCGGTCAAGGTTCTGTCGCGAACCTGGCAGATGCTCTTGAAAGGCATTCCCGAGGTGCAGTCATCCAACCGACCGGTCAGCGCCGGCGAGATGGTGCTGATCCGGCTGGCGCATGCCGCCGACCTGCCGACGCTGGACGAGGCGCTGAAATCTCTAGAGAGCGGCGCTCCGGCGTCCGGTGGTGTTTCACGCCCGAATGGTGCGCCGGTAAATGCCGGCAATGGCGGCGGCGCCAGCGCGGTAGCGCAGACCCGGATGCCGTCCGGGCCAGCCGGTGCGCAAACCATGCGATTGGTCGACGCGCCCCCGGTCGCCTTTGTCGCGCCTCCGCAGCCGGTCGTCGAGCCGCAATCGCCGCCGCTGAAATCGCTGGCCGATATTGTCGCTCTTGCCGACGCGCAGCGTGACATCGCCTTCAAGGTGCTGGTCAAGAGCTGTATTCGCCTGGTGCGCATCGAGCCCGGCCGTATCGACGTCGGCCTGACCGCCGATGCGCCCAAGATGCTGCTCAACGACTTGACGACGAAGCTGCGGGCCTGGACCGGCCGCAACTGGCTGGTGTCATTGTCGAAGGAAGAGGGCGGCCAGACGTTAGCCGAGATGGAATCGACCAGGCGCGAGACCGCTTTCTCCGACGCGAAAAGCGATCCGGCGGTGGCCGCCATCCTCGCGCGCTTTCCCGGCGCCAAGATCATCGACGTGCGCATTCCCGACGCGCCGGAAGTCGACACCGACAAGGCCGAAGCGCCGGTCGAGCCGCCGTCCGACGACGACGAAACCTGACCATAGCCACGAATCCGCAAAGGACCCGACCATGAAAGATCTTCTCAGCCTGATGGGCAAGGCGAAGGAAATGCAGGCCAAGTTCCAGGCCATGCAGGACGAGATCGCGACGATTGAAGCAAGCGGGCAGGCGGGCGGCGGGCTGGTCAATGTCACGCTGACCGGCAAGTTCGAAATGAAGTCGCTGAAGATCGATCCGTCGCTGTTCAAGGAGGACGAGGTCGAGATTCTCGAAGACCTGCTGCTGGCCGCTCACAATGACGCCAAAAATAAGGTCGAGCAGATTATGCAGGAGAAGACCAAGGCGCTGACGGCAGGCTTGCCGATCCCGCCCGGAATGAAATTGCCGTTCTGAGCCGGCTCCAACCAGTTAATTGATTATGAAGGGAAATCGGCTGCGGAGGCTGTTGTTAAGACTTTCTCCGGCTTTGCTCACGCGGACATATCCGGGCATTTATAAAGTTTTACCTATGCTGCACGAAAGCTAATCCTTTAGCCATCTTTTTGCCTTTAAGAGTCTCATTCTTGCCAC
>NZ_JAMYQZ010000047.1:0-48182 GCF_040321145.1 Mesorhizobium sp. M0514 | reverse complement strand
GCGTGACATCGCGGCGCCCTTCGTGTATCGGAACTCGGCATCGCGCCAGCGGCGGCGCCCGCGCGAGGGCGGCCTGCCCAGGCTGCCACACGCAACAATGACGAGGTCCAGATGACGGCAAAGCCCCTCTATCGACGTGTCCTGCTGAAAGCGTCGGGCGAAGCGTTGATGGGCGAGCAGCATTTCGGCATCGATGTCTCGGTGGTCGACCGAATCGCCGCCGACATCGCCGAAGCCCGCGCACTTGGTATCGAGGTCGGCGTCGTCATTGGCGGCGGCAATATCTTTCGCGGCGTGGCGGTGGCATCCAAGGGCGGCGACCGCGTCACCGGCGACCACATGGGCATGCTGGCCACCGTCATCAACTCGCTGGCGCTGCGCACCTCGCTGAACAAGATCGGCGTCGACGCCGTCGTGCTGTCAGCCATAGCCATGCCCGAACTTTGCGAGAGTTTTTCCCAGCGCCAGGCCACCGCCTATATGAACCAGGGCAAGGTCGTCATTTTCGCCGGCGGCACCGGCAATCCGTTCTTCACCACCGATTCGGCCGCGGCCTTGCGCGCCGCCGAGATCGGCGCCGACGCGCTGTTCAAGGGCACCCAGGTCGACGGCGTCTATTCGGCCGATCCCAAGAAGGATCCGAATGCGACCCGCTTCGAGCGCATCAGCCATGCCGAAGTCATCAACAAGGGCCTTTCGATCATGGATACCGCCGCAATTGCACTTGCGCGCGAAAACAACATCCCGATAATCGTCTATTCGATCCACGAAAAAGGTGGTTTCGGCGATATTCTGCGGGGCGGCGGCCGTTGCACGATCGTCGCCGACGAATAATCCGGAGTATACTCTCCTAAAAAGGATCAGTTTTCGAAAGAGGGTCCGGATATAGGCCCTAAGCAGTGAACCCGGATCAAACGGGTCGAGGAGACTAAGATGAGTGGTGAGTTCGACGACCTCAAGCGGCGCATGGATGGCGCGATCGCCGCCTTCAAGCACGATCTGGCTTCGCTGCGCACCGGCCGTGCCTCCAGCAATCTGCTCGACGCCATCCAGGTCCAGGCCTACGGCACCACCATGCCCATCAACCAGGTGGCGAACGTGTCGGTGCCGGAGCCGCGCATGATCTCGGTTTCGGTATGGGATAAGTCGATGGTCGGCGCGGTCGACCGTGCCATCAGAGAATCCAATCTCGGCTTCAATCCGATCGTCGACGGCACCAATCTCAGAATTCCGCTGCCCGAGCTCAACGAGCAGCGCCGCAAGGAACTGGTCAAGATCTCGCATGGCTACGCCGAGAACGCCCGCGTCGCGGTGCGCCATGTCCGTCGCGACGGCATGGACTTCTTGAAGAAGGCCGAAAAGGACGGCGACATCAGCGAGGACGATCAGCGCAAGCGCTCCGATCAGGTCCAGAAGCTGACCGACGAGACGATCAGCACCATCGATCACCTGCTTTCCGATAAGGAAGCTGAAATCATGCAGGTTTAGGGTCGGCCCACACCGGCCCGAAAGCGAGACAATGGCAACGCCCGCGCATGTCGCGATCATCATGGATGGAAACGGACGCTGGGCCAAGGCGCGCGGCATGCCGCGGCTTGCCGGCCATCGCGCCGGCGTCGAAGCGCTGCGCAAGACGGTGCGCGCCGCGCCCGGTCTCGGCATTTCCTTCCTGACCGTCTACGCCTTTTCATCGGAAAACTGGTCGCGGCCCAAGGCCGAAGTCAGCGACCTGATGGGGCTTTTGAAACTGTTCATCCGCCGCGATCTGGCCGAACTGCACCAGAACGGCGTGCGCGTCAGGATCATCGGTGACAGGGCGGGGCTGCAGCCGGACATCAGGGGCCTGCTGGAAGAGGCCGAATCGCTGACTGCGCGCAATGAATCGCTGACCTTGGTCATCGCCTTCAACTATGGCGGGCGCGACGAGATCGTGCGCACGGCACGCAAGCTCGCAGCCGCAGTGGCGCGCGGCGAGATCGACGCCGAGGCGATCACGGCAGACACTTTTGCCGGCGCCCTCGACACCGCAGGCATTCCCGATCCGGAGCTGGTCATCCGCACCAGTGGCGAGCTTCGGCTGTCGAACTTCCTTCTGTGGCAGGCAGCCTACAGCGAACTGGTTTTTCTGCCTTGCTACTGGCCTGACTTCAGCCGCGAACACCTGGCCGACGCATTGCGCGATTTTGCTGGCCGCGAGCGCCGTTTTGGCGGGCTTGCCGCTCAAGATGTCGCTGCCTCGTGATCGGCGGCGGGATGAACAATCTTCAGCTTCGCATCGTCTCGGCGCTGGTGCTGGCCGCAATAGCGCTTGGCCTGACCTGGTTGGGAGGGCTGTGGTTCCGCCTGCTTTGCGCCGGGATATCGGCGGTCATCTTCTATGAATGGGCGCGCATGTCGCGCCCCTTGGCCGGTGCGACCCTCGGCTTCATTCCCGAAGCGCTGCTTCTGGTTTTCGTCGTCGCCCTGGTTGCAGGCGTGCCGGCATCGTGGCTTCTGTCTCTTGTCCTGGCCATGGTTGTGGTCGCTGCTATCGGCGCCCGTATGCGTGGAGCGGCGCAATGGGATGCAGCCGGTCTTGCCTACGCGGCTTTGTCCGGCTTATCGCTGGCGCTGCTGCGGGGCGGCGACCATCCCGGCCTAGTCGCAATCCTGTTTCTGTTCGCCGTGGTCTGGGCGACCGACATCTTCGCCTATTTCGTCGGCCGCTCCGTCGGTGGGCCCAAGCTCGCGCCATCTATATCCCCCGGCAAGACGCAGAGCGGCGCGCTTGGCGGCGCTGTCGGCGGCGTGGCCGCCGGCGTGCTTCTGGCTGCCGCCGCCGGGGCCGGCAATCTTGGCGTCCTCGCCTTGGTTGCGCTGGTGCTGTCGATTGTTGCCCAGGCTGGCGATCTCTTCGAATCCTGGGTCAAGCGCCGCCACGGCCGCAAGGATTCAAGCGCGTTGATACCCGGGCATGGCGGTGTCATGGACAGGGTGGACGGGCTTGTCGCGGCGGCTTTTGCCCTATACGTGATCGGCTGGATTTCGGCGGGCGCCGATCATCCGGCGCAGGGGCTGTTTCCGGCTTGAGTGTTTTCACGGCGAAGAAATGGCGCACGCCACGGATTCGCCTGGATTGATGTCACAGTCGCGGCGACACCTTTTGCCGCGGGTGAATTTGAGGGCATGACTTGAACGAAATTCTTCACGCGTTTTTCAGCACGGAAGGCTTTGTCCTCGGCACGCTGGTGCCGTTTCTGTTCGTGCTGACCGTGGTCGTCTTCATTCACGAAATGGGCCATTACCTGGTCGGCCGCTGGTGCGGCATTGGCGTGAAGGCCTTTTCGATCGGCTTCGGCCCCGAACTTCTCGGCTTCAACGACAGCCACGGCACGCGCTGGAAGCTCTGCGCCATACCGCTCGGCGGTTATGTCAAATTCGTCGGCGACATGAGCGCCACGTCGAGCCAGCCGAGTTCGGAAGATCTGGAAACGCTGACTGACGCTGAACGCAAGGTCGCCTTCCACACGCAACCCATCTGGAAACGCGCCGCCACGGTGGTGGCCGGACCCTTGTTCAACTTCCTTTTGACCATTGCCGTCTTTGCCGTGCTGTTTTCCCTCTATGGCCGCCCTGTGTTTGAGCCGATGGTGGCGGCGGTCACCGCCGGCAGTCCAGCCGAAAGGGCCGGCATTTTGCCAGGCGACCGATTCGTCGCCGTCGACGGCAGCAAGGTTGAGACCTTCGCCGACGTCCAACGTCTGGTCTCAGGCCGCGGCGGCGACGCCATCACCTTCACCATGTTGCGCGACGGCAAGGAGGTCACCGTCGTCGCGACGCCGGAGCCGATGGAGCAGCTGGACGCGCTGGGCAACAAGGTCAAGGTGGCCGTCATCGGCGTCGTCAACAACAAGGATGTCGGCCAGCCCAGGCTGATCACCTACAGCCCTGTCGGAGCAGTCGGCGCCGCGGTCGAGGAGACGGGGCACGTCATTCAGCGCACCGGCCAGTTCCTGCAGCGATTCGTTGTCGGCCGCGAAGACAAATGCCAGCTGGGCGGCCCGATCAAGATCGCCAAGATGTCGGGGCAGGCGGCAAAGCTGGGCTTCCTATGGCTGGTGCAACTCGTCGCCGGGCTGTCGGTCGGGATCGGAATTCTGAACCTTTTGCCGATTCCCCCCCTCGACGGCGGCCATCTCCTGTTCTACGCACTCGAAGCCGTTTTCCGGCGTCCGGTATCGGAGCGGATGATGGAAATGGGATACCGGGCCGGCCTCTTTCTGGTGCTGGGATTTATGGGCTTCGTCTTCTGGAACGATCTGTTTGGGTGCTGAAATCATGAAGAAATTTGGCTTCAGCACCGGCAATGTTGAGACGCCGTTTACCATGCACGGGGGTATGCGTGACGCGAAAGCCACGCATCAGGGTTAAGTAATTACAAATTAACCTGAAGCCTTGCGTGTAGGGAAAATCCGGTTAATACGGTAGGAGAAATTACCGCACGTCCGGTTTTCTCGCCGTGGGGACTTCGAGAAAAGGTACAAAAGCCCGATGAAGGCAGCATCCAAATTTTTGAGCGCCGCGTCCGCGGTGGCTATGTCCGCCGCTCTGGTTGTACCAGGTGCGCTCGCCGTGCAGTTCGTTGCCACATCTGCGGCGGAGGCAGCCGTTGTCTCGAGAGTCGAGGTCAGCGGCAACCAGCGTGTCGACGCCGACACCATCCGCAACTACATCACCATCAAGCCGGGCAAGGCGTTTTCCAGCGCCGATATCGACGATGCGGTCAAGGCGCTGTTCGGCACCGGGCTGTTCTCGGACGTGCAGATCAATCAGGTCGGTTCGACGCTGGTGGTCAAGGTTGCCGAATATCAGGTCGTCAACCAGGTTCTGTTCCAGGGCAACAAGAAGCTCAAGGACAATGCGCTGGCAGTCGCCGTGCAGTTGAAGCCGCGCGGGACGTTCTCGCAGGCAACGCTGGACTCCGATGTCGAGGCGGTGAAGGCTGCCTACAGGCGGATTGGCCGCGATGACGCCACTGTCACGACGCAGATCATGGATCTCGGCGACAACCGCGTGAACGTGGTCTTCAACATCAACGAAGGCGGCCGCACCAAGATCGCCGCTGTCAATTTCGTCGGCAACAGCGCCTATTCGAGCCGCCGCCTGTCTGACGTCATCGCCACCAAGCGCTCGAGCTTCCTGTCCTTCGTGCTGCGTGACGACGTCTATGACGAGGACAAGCTCCGCGCCGACCAGGAATCGCTGCGCCGCTTCTATTACAATCACGGCTATGCCGACTTCCAGGTGGTCTCAGCTGTCGGCGAGCTCGACGACACGACCAACCAGTACACCGTTACCATCACCGTCCAGGAAGGCGACCGCTATACGTTCGGCGACGTCAGCGTCGAGAGCACCATTCCCGAAGTCGACTCGAAGGCGCTGGAATCGGTGGTTCAGACCCACAAGGGCGACGTCTACAACGCCAAGGATGTCGAGGACACCATCATCGCGCTGACCGAAAAGGTCGCGGGTTCGGGCTATGCCTTCGCCCAGGTGACGCCTCGCGGTGATCGCAACTTCGAGAACCACACCATTTCGGTCGTCTATACGATCGACCAGGGCACCAAGGCCTATATCGAGCGCATCGAAATCCGCGGCAACGACCGCACACGCGACTATGTCATTCGTCGTGAGTTCGATGTCAGCGAAGGCGACGCCTTCAACCAGGTTCTTATCCAGCGCGCGAAGAAGCGGCTGGAAGCGCTGGATTATTTTGAGAAAGTCGACATCTCGACTGTTCCCGGTTCCGAGCCTGACCAGGTCGTGCTCGTGGTTGACGTGGTTGAGAAATCGACCGGCGAGTTCTCTGTCGGCGCAGGTTATTCGACCGGTGGCGACACTGCCGGTCCGTCTGTCGAAGGTTCGGTCGCGGAGCGCAACTTCCTCGGTCGCGGCCAGTACATCAAGGTTTCGGCGGGTGGCGGCAAGAATTCGCGCGACTACAGCCTGTCTTTTACCGAGCCATATTTCCTCGGGCGCCGTATCGCCGCCGGCTTCGACATCTTCCAGCAGACCCGAAATTATTCGGACTACGAGAGCGAGACGCTGGGTGCGACCGTTCGCTTCGGCCTGCCGATCACCGACAATATCTCGACGCAGCTAGCGTACAATATCGCGCAGGAAAAGTATAAGTTCGACAAAGACTGCGATAAGAACGGAAACGGCATAATCGACCCCGGCCCTCCGCTGGAATGTGATGTCTCAAAGGCAATACAGGAAGGCGTTGAAGACAGCCCATGGCTCAAGTCCTCAGTCAGCCTTGGACTGGTCTACAACACCATCGACGACATGAAGAGCCCGCATGAAGGCATCTACGCCACCACGACTGTGGAAGTGGCCGGTCTTGGTGGCGATGCCAAATTCGTCAAGGTTACTGGTCGCGGCACTGTCTATCAGACCCTGTCCGAACAGCTGGATCTGGTCGGCCTGATCTCGGGCGGAGCGGGCCATATCGCGGGCTATGGCGATAATGGCCTGCGCATCTTCGATCAGTTCAAGAGCAGCGACCGCATGATCCGCGGCTTCGAGTATGGCGGTATCGGCCCTGTGGATACTGCAACGGGTGATCACCTCGGCGGTACCACCTATTTCAATGCTTCGGCGGAAGCTCAGTTCCCGATACCGGTCATTCCGGAAAGCTTTGGCGTGCGCGGTGCTGTGTTTGCTGATGCTGCAACGCTTTACGGCAGCAAGATCGACACCGCCGGCGTCACTCAGGCCTCGGTTGATATGAAGCTGCGCGCCTCGGTTGGTGTCGGCTTGTTGTGGTCATCCCCTTTCGGCCCGATCCGCATTGACTATGCGATGCCCGTCAAGAAGGAAAAGACCGACGACGTGCAGGAATTCAACTTCGGCATGTCGAGCCGCTTCTGATCTTGCGGTAACGATGCTTCCGGGCCGTTGGGGTCCGGAAGAGAATTGATCCGACCTAGCTGGATATTGCTTCTGGAATGACCGATCCGGTGTTCTTCGCGCCATCACGCCGGTATACGGCCGGCGAAGTCGCGAATCTGACCGGCGCATCGCTTGTCGATTCCGATCTTGCCCACATATCGATCGATGCGTTGGCGCCAGCGAACGAAGGCGGCGAGGGTGCGCTCGTCTTCGTCGACGGCAAGCGCAATTTCGCGCTGATGCAGTCGCTGAAGGCGGCGGCCGTGTTTTGTCCCGCCGAGTTCGCGGGCAAGGCGCCGGCCGGCATCGCGGTTCTGGTGCATTCGCGCCCGCAGCAGGCCTTCGCCATGATCGGCCGGCTGCTGTTCCCGACAGCGGCTACGCCGGGGCCGATGACCAGCGAAACCGGGGTCTCGCCGCAAGCTCATGTCGATGCCACGGCGCATATCGAGGCCGGGGCGATCATCGAGGCCGGAGCGGTCATCGGCCCCCGCGCTTCCATCGGCAGCGGAACGGTCATTGCCCCCCACGCCGTTATCGGTCCGTCATGCCAGATCGGCCGTGACGGCTACATTGGGCCGGGTGTCAGTGTTCAGTATGCGCTGATCGGCAACCGCGTCATCATTCATGGCGGCGCCAGGATAGGCCAGGACGGCTTCGGCTTTGTCGGCGGCGCCAAAGGCCCTGAGCGTGTGCCGCAGGTCGGCCGCGTCATCATCCAGGACGATGTCGAAATCGGCTCGAACACGACCGTCGATCGCGGCGCCATGTCGGATACGGTCATCGGTCAGGGCACCAAGATCGACAATCTGGTGCAGATCGCCCATAACGTTCGCATCGGCCGCAATTGCATTATTGCCGGGCTCTCTGGTATTTCCGGCTCCGTCACCGTCGGCGACGGTGTCACCATGGGCGGCGGCGTTGGCCTTGCCGATCATTTGACCATCGGATCAGGGGCCAAGCTTGCTGCAAGAAGCGGGTTCATGAGCAACGTGCCGGCGGGCGAGATCTGGGGAGGCTATCCGGCGCAGCCGATGGCGGAAGCCATGCGCGAGATCGCCATGCTGAGGAAGCTCGCCAGGACGCGCAAGCAGGGCGAAGGGGGAAGTAGCTGAGATGGTGCCGGCGACGCTCGAAGCGGTCGATATATTGGGGTTGATGAAGCTTTTACCGCATCGCTATCCCTTCCTGATGATCGATCGCATCATCGAAATCGACGGCAATGATTCTGCCATCGGCATCAAGAACGTGACCATCAATGAGCCGCATTTCCAGGGCCATTTCCCGGATCAGCCGGTGATGCCGGGCGTGCTCATCGTCGAGGCCATGGCGCAGACCGCCGGGGCGATCTGCATCCGTAACCTCAACACGGAAAAGCCGTCGCTGGTCTATTTCCTGACCATCGATAATGCGAAATTCCGCAAACCGGTCGTCCCGGGCGACCAGTTGAAAATCCACGTCAAGAAAATCAAGATGCGCGGCAACCTGCTCAAATTCGCCTGCGAGGCCATGGTGGAGGGCACAAAGGCCGCCGAAGCCGAGATCTCGGCAATGATGGTTACCGGCTGACGGTTCGAAATGCTCATGAAAATACAGACTTCAATCCACCCCTCGGCCGTCATCGAGGCCGGCGCGCAGATCGGCGAAGGCGCCGCAATAGGACCTTTCTGCTATGTCGGCGCTGACGCCGTGATCGGTGACCGCGTCGAACTGGTCAGCCATGTCTCGGTGCTGGGCGCGACAACCATTGGCGCCGCGACCAAGGTCTATCCAATGGCGACACTGGGCGGACCGCCGCAGAACACCAAGCACAAGGGCGGCCGCACCACTTTGGTCATCGGCCAGAACTGCACGATCCGCGAAGGCGTGACCATGCATCTCGGCACCGATTCCAGCCGCGGCGAGACGACCGTCGGCGACAACGGCAATTTCCTTGCCTATGCCCACATTGCCCATGATTGCGTCGTCGGTAAAAACGCCACCTTCGCCAATGGCGCGACCCTGGGCGGCCATTGCGAGGTCGGTGACAGCGTCTATATTGGCGGCCTCAGCGCCGTTCATCAGTTCGTGCGTGTTGGTGACAACGCCTTTCTCGGCGGCTGCTCGGCTTTTGTCGGCGATGTCATTCCCTACGCCATTGCTGTGGGCAATCGCGCCAGCCTGCGTGGACTCAACATCATCGGCCTGAAGCGCGCGGGGTTGCCGCGCGCCGAAATCTACCTGCTGCGCAAGGCTTACAAGACCATCTTCGACCGCTCCCGCACTGTCGGCGAGAACATCGAATTCGCCAAGGCCGAGTTTGCGTCGTCGCCGACGGCCATGAAAATCATCGATTTCATCACCAGTCGCGGCAAGCGGCATTTTGCCGTCCCGTCGCTTAAGGGTGGCGACGGCGACGATGCCGATGACGAGGGCTGAGGCCACTTCAACGGGCCTCGATCTTGCGCCGGACGCCAGGGTCGGCATCATTGCCGGCGGCGGTAGCTTGCCGGTCGAAGTTGCCGCCGGCCTGGCGGAGGCCGGACATCCGCCCGTCATCATCCTGGTCGAAGGTCAGGCCGACCGTCAGTCCGACCTCACAATCTATGAGCATGAAAGCCTTGCGCTGGAAGACATCGGCTCGCTGGTTGCGTTGCTGAGGCGCCGGCGAATCACCCATCTTGTGCTTGCCGGCGAGATCAGGCGCAGGCCGCGGTTGGTCGACATGCGTCCGAACCTTGGGCTACTGGCACTTATACCCTCGCTCGCCATGGCGCTTGCCCGCGGCGATGACGGGCTGTTGAAGATATTGACCCGCGGCCTGGAGGCACGGGGCGTCAAGGTTGTCGGTGCGCATGAAGTCGTGCCCCGGCTCGTCGCGGCCGAAGGGCCGCTGACCAAAGCAGCGCCGCGAAAGTCCGACTGGCGCGATATCGAGGCGGCACACGCGGCGGCAAAGGCCATCGGCGCGCTCGACATTGGTCAGGCGGCAATTGCCATCGGTGGCCGCACTGTTGCCCTGGAAGGCGTCGAGGGCACCCACGGACTGCTCGAGCGGACGCAGCAGTTGCGCGGCCATGGCAGGCTGGCCGGCAAGACGCGCGGTGTCCTGGTCAAATGCGCCAAGCCTGGCCAGGAATTGCGTGCCGATCTGCCATCTATCGGCCCCCGGACCGTCGAGGCGGCGCATGCCGCGGGGCTCGCCGGCATTGCCGTCGAAGCCGGCCGTTCGCTCATCCTCGAAGGCCCCGCCGTTGTCGCGCGCGCCAATGCGCTCGGCCTGTTCGTGTTCGGCCTGCCGGCTGCGGAGTCTGTCCATGGCAGCTGAGAAGCCGCTGAAGATTGCCATCGTCGCCGGCGAAGAATCCGGCGACCTGCTGGGCGCCGACATCGTGCAGGCGCTGAAGCGCATGACCGGGCGCGAGGTGCAACTCGTCGGCACTGGCGGGCGGCATCTGCAGGCGCTCGGACTGGCGCCGCTGTTCGACGGCGCCGAGATCGCGCTGATGGGGCTCAGCGCCATCCTGCGTGACTTGCCGCGCCTGATGCGGCGGATCAGCCAGACGGCAAGTGCTGTCGCCGCCGAAAAACCCGACTGTCTGATCACCATCGACAGCCCCGATTTCTCGTTGCGCGTCGCCAAAAAGATCCGCGCCGCCGATCCGTCGATCCCGATCGTCCATTATGTCTGCCCGAGCGTCTGGGCGTGGCGGCCGGGTAGGGCGGCCGCGATGAAGCCGTATGTCGACCACATACTGTGCATCCTGCCTTTCGAGGTAAAGGAGCTCAGCCGTCTCGGCGGCCCGCCCGGCACTTACGTCGGACATCGCCTCACGCATGATCCAGGCGTGCTGGGCGCGGCCAGGGCGCAAGCCCAGCCACGCGATCTCTCGGCCGATCACGTCAAGACGCTGCTCGTCCTGCCAGGGTCGCGGCGCGGCGAGGTGAGCCGGCTTATCGGTCCGTTCGGCGAGACGGTGTCGGCGCTGCGCGCGCGTGGCCACCGGCTGCGGCTGTTGCTGCCGACGGTGCCGCATGTCGCCGAACTGGTCAAAACATCGGTGGCGCGCTGGGATCAGGAGCCGGAAGTCATCCTCGATCCCGAGCGCAAGTGGCAGGCCTTCGGCAAGGCCGATGCGGCGCTGATCGCGTCAGGAACGGTGTCGCTGGAACTGGCGTTGTCGGGTGTACCGATGATCTCTTGCTACAAGTTCGATCCGATCATGCTGATGGCGCAGAGCCTGATCACGGTGTGGAGCGCTGCTTTGCCCAACCTTATTGCCGACCGGCCGGTCGTGCCGGAAAGCTACAACCAGTATGTGCGGCCGCACTATCTGGCGCGGCAGCTCGAGGCACTGTTTTCAGACACCGCCTACCGCGCCTGGCAAAAGGACGGCTTTGGCGAGGTTGCCAGACGCATGGCCACCGACAGGCCCTCCGGCGACATCGCCGCCGATGTCGTTCTTCGCCACATCGGGAGAGCGAATAGGCCTTAGTGAATAGTGAATAGTGAATAGTGAATAGTGAATAGTGAATAGGATTAACGCGCTCTCGCCTATAATCAAGCTGCTACTTACTACCTGCTATTCACTACTTACCATTCACCATTCACTCTCTTTCACCTTTTCGCAATCGGCACGTAGTCGCGTTCCGGCGCGCCGGTGTAGAGCTGGCGCGGACGGCCGATCTTCTGGTGGGGATCCTCGATCATTTCCTTCCACTGCGCGATCCAGCCGACGGTGCGGGCGACCGCGAACAGTACGGTGAACATGGTGGTGGGGAAGCCCAGCGCCTTCAGCGTGATGCCGGAATAGAAATCGACGTTCGGATAGAGCTTCTTCTCGATGAAGTAGGAATCGGTCAGCGCGATCTTTTCCAGCTCCATGGCGATGTCAAGCAGCGGATCGTCCTTGATGCCGAGTTCGCCCAGCACCTCATGCGCCGTCTTCTGCATGATTTTCGCGCGAGGATCGTAGTTCTTATAGACGCGATGGCCGAAGCCCATCAGCCGGAACGGATCGTTCTTGTCCTTGGCGCGGGCGATGAATTCCGGGATGTGGTCGACGTGGCCGATCTCGCCCAGCATGTTGAGCGCCGCTTCGTTGGCGCCGCCATGCGCCGGGCCCCACAGGCAGGCGATGCCGGCGGCGATACAGGCGAACGGATTGGCGCCCGACGAGCCGGCAAGCCGCACCGTCGAGGTCGAGGCGTTCTGTTCGTGGTCGGCATGCAGGATGAAGATGCGCTCCATGGCGCGCGCCAGCACCGGATTGATCTTGTATTCCTCGCACGGCACCGCAAAGCACATGTGCAGGAAGTTGGCGGCGAAGTTCAGCTCGTTCTTCGGGTAAATGAAGGGCTGGCCGATATGGTATTTGTAGGCCATGGCCGCAATCGTCGGCATCTTGGCGATCAGCCGCATCGAGGCGACCATGCGCTGGTATGGGTCCGAAATGTCGGTGGAGTCGTGATAGAAGGCCGACAGCGCGCCGACCACACCGCACATCACAGCCATCGGATGCGCGTCGCGGCGAAAGCCGGTGAAGAAGCGCGACATCTGCTCGTGCACCATGGTGTGGCGCGTTACCCGGTAGTCGAAATCGTCCTTCTGCGCCTTGGTCGGCAGTTCGCCGTAGAGCAGGAGGTAGCAGACTTCGAGGAAGTCGCCATGCTCGGCCAGCTGGTCGATGGGGTAGCCGCGGTGAAGCAGGATGCCGGCATCGCCGTCGATGAAGGTTATCGCCGACTCGCAGCTCGCCGTCGAGGTGAAGCCGGGATCGTAGGTGAAGGCGCCGGTGGTGTTGTAGAGCGCACCGATGTCGATGACGTCGGGCCCGACCGAGCCGCTTCGCACCTTGAATTCATGCGTCTTGCCGGCCAGTTCGAGCGTGGCAGTCGACGGGTGCGTCGTCTTGCTGCCGGTTTCCAGTCTTGTCGCAGCTTCGCTCATTCTCAAACTCCTTCATGTTCCTCATGCCGGCAAGGCAATTCCTGCAAACGACACGTCGAAATCACCGGAATGCGCGAACTCGCCACCGCATTTTGGGAGGTGCGTGCCAGATTGGGCCAAGGCCTAATGTTGCACTGCGAAACCCGCCTTTCAATGCCAATCTTCTTGGGCCAGTTCGCTCCTAATCGATTTGATCCGCAATCCGCGCCAGGCTTTCCTCGCGGCCAAGCACGGCGAGCACGTCGAACACGCCGGGCGAGGTGCTGCGGCCGGTAAGGGCCGCCCGGAGCGGTTGGGCCACGGCGCCGAGCTTGTGGCCGCCTGCCGTCGCGAACTCGCGCACCGCGGCTTCAGCCGCGGCAGCCGACCAATCGCCCGAAACAGTCTGCAAAGCGGCATGTGCGCCGCGCAGGATCGCGCGCGCGTCGGCATTGAGCAGTGCTGCCGCCTTCTCGTCGATCGGCAGCGGCCGCTCGACGAACAGGAAGGCCGCGCCATCGGCCAGTTCCACCAGCGTCTTGGCGCGCTCTTTCAGGCCCGGCAAGGCGGCCAGCAGCTGCGCCTTCCTGGCATCGTCGAGACGGGCGGCGATAGCCGGTCCGCCTTCGAGGTATGGCAGAGTGGCGACGAAAATGTCGAACAGCTCGGTATCGGCCATCTTGCGCATATGCGCGCCGTTGATCGACTCGAGCTTGGCGAAGTCGAAGCGCGCCGCACCCTTGTTGACATCGCCGATGTCGAACCACGAAATCATGTCCTTGATCGACATGATCTCGTCGTCGCCATGGCTCCAGCCGAGCCGTGCCAGATAATTGAGCAGCGCCTCGGGCAGATAGCCCATGGCGCGATAAGCCTCGACGCCGAGTGCGCCGTGCCGCTTCGACAGCTTGGCGCCGTCGGCGCCGTGGATCAGCGGGATATGCGACATCGACGGGACGTCCCAGCCCATCGCGTTGTAGATCACCGTCTGGCGCGCGGCGTTGGTCAGATGGTCGTCGCCACGGATGATGTGGGTGACGCCCATGTCATGGTCGTCGACGACGACGGCATGCATGTAGGTCGGATTGCCGTCCGAGCGCAGTATGATGAAATCGTCGAGGTCCTTGTTGGGGAAGCGCACCTCGCCCTGCACACGGTCGTGCACCACGGTTTCGCCCTCGGTCGGCGCCTTGATGCGGATGGCGCCCTTGACGCCGGGAGGCGCCTCCGAGGGGGCACGATCGCGCCACTGGCCGTTGTAGCGAGGCGGCAGGCCCTTGGCGCGTGCGGCCTCGCGCATCGCCTCGAGCTCGGCAGGCGTCTCGTAGCTGTAATAGGCCTTGCCCAGGCGCACCAGCTCCTCGGCCACCTCACGGTGGCGCGGCGCGCGCTCGAACTGCGATATGGCCTCACCGTCCCAGGAAAGGCCGAGCCAGGTCAGCCCATCCAGAATGGCCTGTGTCGCCGCCTCGTTGAAGCGTTCGCGGTCGGTGTCCTCGATGCGCAGCACCATCGTGCCGCCGGTGTGCTTGGCGTACAGCCAGTTGAACAGCGCCGTGCGCGCGCCGCCGATATGCAGATAGCCGGTGGGCGAGGGGGCAAAACGGGTGACGACCGTGTCGGACATGGAACTCTCGGGAAGCTTGGAAAGCGGGGCGTGATCGCGCGGACTTTCGCGCTTTGCGCGTTCATGTAGCATAGGAGGTCTGGGGCGCAAGGGGCAGACCCGATGGCTGGACGAGGCCGGGGCACGTCGGCAATTATCGGTTGCGTCAACAGGCCGGAGCCTTGTAGCACAAAATCTGTTCGCACCTCCGCGCAACCTCATTTGGCAGCAGCGTCAATGTCTGGGTTTCATTCGGCTGCAGCGTCCGTCACAGTGCCTGGAACATCGCTGCGACGGTGGTAGCCCCCTCTGACGAGCGGACATTTCTTCACGGATGCGGCACTGCCCGACTACAACGCCGCCGTGACAGCGTTGGCTTGGTCACGCATATTGACCTTTCTGCAATCATTATCGTGAACACCGCAACTGTGTGCAGGCCGGTCTCGCCACGAAGGAGGCATGATTGAAAGAAGGACTACCGATGACCGAAAACGCCGACCATACGGAGGGTGATCCGTTCTACCATGGTACCCGGGCGGATTTGAAACCCGGGGATCTGCTGAGCGTCGGCCACCCTTCCAATTTCAGAGGTAAACCACTGTCATGGATCTATTTCACCCAGACACTGGAAGCCGTCATCTGGGGAGCAGAGCTTGCAACGGGTGACGGTCGTCAAAGGATTTACATCGTAAAGCCGACGGAGTTTTTTATGGATGACCCTAACCTGACCGACAAAAAATTTCCCGGTAATCCGACGAAATCCTACCGCTCCCGTGATCCGTTGCTCATCCTGGGTGAACTCGGTGAATGGCAGGGTCATACACCGGAACAATTGAAGGCAATGCACGATGGGCTTGCTCGCCTGAGAGCGGAGGGCCAGGATATGATTGAGGATTGAGCGTCCTTGCCAGGTGATGGTCGATTCCGGCGCGGTGGACGTGATCACGCGGACTTTCGCGCTTTGCGCGTTCATGTAGCATAGGGGTCTGGGGCGCAAGGGGCAGACCCGATGGCTGGACGTGGCCGGGGCACGAAGGAAGGCGAAGGCGCCGAGGCAAGCGTCAGCGAACGCTCGCTGTTTGCCGATAGTCCCTATGCCGAGCCGCTGCCTGAGCCGCATCCCGGCGTCGCGCCTGCGCTGCCCGGTCACGCGTTGCCGGCGCAAGTCACAGCGCCCGGATCTATCGCCCGTCTGCGCAGACGGCTTCGCCGTCCGTCATGGCCCGCGCTCCGCCGCAGCCTTGCCGTGGCCGCCAACACGGAGCTCGACCGGGGCGTCGCCTTCCTGCTGGTGCCGGTTTTCCTGGCGGCCGGCGTCATCATTTATTTCTCGCTGGCCGGCGAGCCCGGCTTTGCGCAGCCAATCGCCATTGTGGTGCTGGCGACATGTTGCGCTGTCGCCACGCGATCGCGGCCGAGGACGCATCTGTTCTGCATGGCCGCGATGCTGTGCGCGCTCGGCGTCGTCGCCGCCAAGGTCGAGACCTGGCGCGCCGGAACGCAGATGCTCGGCTCCGAGATCCAGACACGGCTGACCGGCCGCGTCGTCAGTCTCGAACAGATGGAGAGCGGGCGCATCAGGCTGGGCTCGACGTGGTTTCGACCGCTTACCCCAAGCTGCGCTACGCCCCGGAGCGGGTCAGGCTCTCGGCGCGGACCGTTCCCGCCGATATGACCGCCGGCTCCCTGATCACCGGCTATGCCAGGCTGTTGCCGCCGACCGGTCCGGTGCGGCCGGAGAGCTACGATTTCTCCTTCGACAGCTATTTCACCGGTATCGGCGGCAGCGGCTTCTTTCTCGGCAATCCGAAAACCATTGCTACGCAGGGACCGCCGCCGCTGGCCGCGCGGCTCTCCTCGGCAATCGAGAACGCGCGCGAAAACATTGCCGACCATATCAGGGGCAAGATCGGCGGCGCCGAAGGCGAGATTGCCGCGGCGTTGATTGTCGGGGTGCGCGCCGGCATCCCGGACGAGGTCAACGAAGCGATGCGGCGCACCGGCATCTACCACATCATCTCCATCTCCGGCCTGCACATGGCGCTGGTTGCCGGCACCATCATGGCGTTGCTGCGTGGCGCCTTTGCGCTGTTTCCCGATTTCTCCTCGCGCCGGCCGGTCAAGAAATATGCGGCCGCGGCAGCGCTTGTCTCGATCGCCGCCTATCTCGTCATTTCAGGCGTCGTGGTCGCCGCCGAGCGCAGCTTCATCATGCTGGCGGTCATGCTGGTCGCGGTACTCTTCGATCGTGCCGCGCTCACCATGCGCAATCTGGCGATCTCGGCCATCGCCGTTATCCTGGTGTCGCCGCATGAAGTCGTCGGTCCCAGCTTCCAGATGTCGTTTGCCGCCACTGCCGCCCTTGTCGGCGCCTATGCCGGCTGGGCCGATTACCGCGCCGACAAGGTGAGAACGCCACCGGCAAAGCGCTCCTTCGTCGGCTTCCTGTCGCGAAAATTCGCGCTGGCCATGGGCGGCCTCGCCATGACCTCGATCATCGCCGGCAGTGCAACCTTGCTGTTCGCCATCTGGCATTTTCAGCGTGTGTCGCCGCTCAGCCTGATCGCCAATCTAGCCGTGATGCCGATTGTATCGTTGATCGTCATGCCCTTTGCCGTGCTCAGCGCACTGGCGATGCCGTTCGGCGCCGACGGGCCGCTCCTCTATGTGATGGGCAAGGGTCTGATGGCGATGATCGCTATATCGGCCTGGATTTCCGAGCGCTCGCCGGTCGACGCCGTCGGGCTGATCTCCATCCGCTCGGTGCTGTTGGTGGCGGTCGCCCTCGTCATCGCCACCATGGCCACCACCTGGCTCAGGCTGGCGGCCGTGCCTTTCGCGCTGGCCGGCCTGTTGACGGTGCCGCAGGTGCTTACGCCCGACGTGCTCATATCCGAGGACGCACATCTGGTGGCCATGCCGATAGGTGGCGGCGAACTCGCCCTCAACCGCAAACGCTCCAACGAATTCACCACGGACAATTGGAAACGGGCGCTGCGGGCCGAAACCATTATCCCGCCCGAGATTTTCGAGGCAACAGATACGCGGTTCGATCTCGATCCGCTCGATCTGCCGCCCGGGTCGCCCTTCTATTGCATGGGCGATCTCTGTATCGCCCGACACCCTTCCGGAGCCATTGTAGCCCTTGCCAAAGACCGCAAGACGGCGCGGCCGGCCTGTGCCTTCGCGAGCCTGATCGTCATCGATGACGCCACCGCCTACAATCCGTGCCGCGACCCGCTGGTCCTGGTCGTGACGAAGAAGCAGCTGGCCCGCGACGGCAGCGCCGCTGTCTTCTTCGATCCGCAATCGGCAGCGGCAGCGCCAACCATCCGCTTCGCCGTCGACAAGCCGTATCGGCCCTGGCACGAGCAACGCCGCTTCTCCCGCGAAGCGCGCGGCCTGCCGCCTTACAACCAGCGTGAAAAGTACAAACCCAAGCCGGCTCAGTAGCGCCGGATCAGCCCGACCAGCTTGCCTTGCACCTTGACCCTGTCGGGGCCAAAAATGCGGGTCTCGTAGGCCGGGTTGGCGGCTTCCAGGGCGATCGAGGCGCCCTTGCGGCGGAAGCGTTTCAGGGTCGCTTCCTCATCGTCGACCAACGCCACCACGATCTCGCCGGGGCTGGCTGTGTTGGCATTGCGGATGATGACCGTGTCGCCATCGAAAATGCCGGCCTCGATCATAGAATCGCCCTTGACCTCGAGCGCGTAGTGTTCGCCGCCCATGATCATGTCGGGCGGCACCGAGATCGAATGGGTCTGATGCTGGATGGCGTCGATCGGCACGCCGGCGGCGATGCGTCCCATAACCGGGATTGAAATCGCGGAAACGGCATCGTCATTGCCGGCCGACATCGAACGCGACGGCGAGCCCGGCTTGATCTGGCGGCCGAGACCGCCTTGGCCCATCGCGCCTTGTCCTTGGCCGCCGTGCCCTTGCCCGGTTTGACCAAGACTGCCCTGAATGACGCTCGGCGAAAACTTCCTCGCCGCATTGAGACCTGGTGCGATCGAGTCGGGCAGCCGCAGCACTTCCAGCGCGCGCGCCCGGTTCGGCAGCCGGCGAATGAAACCGCGCTCCTCAAGCGCCGTGATCAGGCGGTGGATGCCGGACTTGGAGGCGAGGTCGAGCGCTTCCTTCATCTCGTCGAAGGACGGCGGGATTCCGCTCTCCTTCAGGCGTTCATGGATGAACATCAGAAGCTCATGTTGTTTGCGCGTTAGCATCGCGGCCCCCAAGGGTTCTGAAACCAGAATCAGAAAAAACAAACCCAGAACAAACACTATCTGTTCCAGTTGTGTTCCGCAACCTTTTAAAGTTTAATGAATGTGTTGACGTTTTGTTCAGCGTAACGTTCGGCGCTGCGAGCGCCGCCTGCGCCCAGTTGCCAGCAACGGGGTGAAACGAAGACAAAGTGCCCTGCGTCGTCGGCTACGATCGCCGCTTCCTTTTCGGACGGGGCTGCGCAGCATCCGCGCCGGGTTCACTCTGGGCATAGACCTGCAGCGTGTAGCCGATGTGAGCGGTCATCAGAGTTTTCGCACGTTTGACGTCGCGATCGAGGGCCGCTTCCATCAGGGCGGTATGGTGTTCGATCGCCACGGCGTCGCGCAGGGCCGCCACGGCCTTCCGGTGTCCATCCGTGCGGCCGGCGGCGGCGCGCAGCGTCGGGGCCAGACCCAGAAAGCGGTGATGGCGATGCAATTGGTCGGAAATCGTCGCATTGAAGCGCAGCAGCCAGCTGGATGTCGCGGCACTGAGCAGCGCCGCATGGAAGGCATCGTGTTTTTCGGACCACGCGTCGACCGCATCATCCGATGGATCGTCGAGAACAGACCCGCACCGTGAGAGACGATAGTGGGCGGCAACGACCGCGTCTTCCCACTCACGGTCGCCCTTCTCGATCGATTCCACCAGCAGGGGCAGTTCGACCACCAGCCGCGCACGCGCCAAATCCTCGAGCTCCGCCCGAGAGACGGGAGCGACCGCAAACCCGCGGTTGCTGATGGCGGTCACAAGCCGTTCCGCCTCCAGCCGCGACAGCGCCTCGCGCAACGGCGTCCAGCCGATGCCGTAGGTGTTGCGCAGCGTGCTCAGCTTCAACGGCGCGGCAGGCGCCAGCTGGGTCGCAAGAATATCGCGCCTGAGCAGGCGATAGGCCACTTCCGTCTTCGAGGTCTGCTCGTCATCCAGCATCGTGATCCATCAGACATAAACGCTCGGCGGATCATTATATATCAAAGCCTTTCAATGGGTGAATTATATATAATGTTTGACAGTTCAAGGGCGACCACTCAAGGTCGCCGGCATGTTTGGGCGGCAGGCTCCGCCGCGCGCGTTTGTCCATGGAGGGGCGCCGGATCATGAGCACGACACCCGATCTCGCTACAATCGAAGCAATGGATGCCGCCGATCCGCTGCGCTCCATGCGTGAACGCTTTGTCTTGCCGCAAGGCGTGATTTATCTCGACGGCAATTCGCTGGGTGCCGCGTCACCAGCCGTCTTCAGCGAATTGCAGCAGGCCGCCACGCAGGAATGGGCGCACGACCTCATTCGCGCCTGGAACACGGCTGGCTGGTTCAACATGCCGGTGGAACTGGGAGATCAGCTCGGACGACTGATCGGCGCGGCTGACGGGCAGACGGTGGTCTGCGACACAACCTCGATCAACGTCTACAAGCTGCTGCACGCCGCGCTCGGCATGCGGCCGGCTCGGTCGGTCATCGTTGCCGAGGGCGACAGTTTCCCGACCGACCTCTACATGGCCGAAGGCGTCGCCTCGACCCGGCCGGGAACGCGGCTGCGGCTGGAGGGCGTCGACGCGGCCGCAATCGAGGAGCTGATCGACGACAGCGTTGCCGTCATCCTGGTCAACCACGTCAACTACAAATCCGGCCAGTTGCGCGACATGGCGGCGCTGACGCGCAAGGCACATGACGCCGGCGCGCTGATCATCTGGGATCTCTGCCACACCGCCGGCGCCTTGCCGGTCGAACTCGACCGTGCCAATGCCGATTTCGCTGTCGGCTGCACCTACAAATACCTCAATGGCGGCCCGGGCTCGCCGGCCTTCATCTACGCGGCCGAGCGCCACCATGGTGACATCAGCCAGCCGCTCAGCGGCTGGTGGGGCCATGCGCGGCCGTTTGCCTTCGAGCAGGGCTTTGCCGTCGGCAGCGGCATCCGCCGCTTCCTATGCGGAACGCAGCCGGTGCTGTCGATGCGGGCGCTCAAGGGCGCGCTCGATATCTGGAACGACGTCGACATGGCGGCGGTGCGCAGAAAAAGCATCGCGCTGACCGACCTGTTTATCCAGCTCGTCGAAGCCAGATGCGGCGCCTACGGGCTTGAACTGGAAAGTCCTCGCGACGGCAGCCAGCGCGGCAGCCAGGTGTCGTTCCTCCACCCGCATGGCTACCAGGTGATGCGGGCGCTGATCGAGCGCGGCGTGATCGGCGATTTTCGGGCGCCGTCGACCATCCGTTTCGGCTTCACGCCGCTCTATGTCGGTTATAGCGATGTCTGGCAGGCGGTCGAAGCGCTGGAGGATATTTTGCGCACCGGCGCCTGGCAGGACGCCCGCTTCGCGGTGAAGACCGCGGTTACCTGAGAAACTAGAGCAATTTCAGGAAAAGTGTGAAGCGGTTTTCCGTCCGCAATTGCGTCAAATCAAAGAGCTAGAGCATTTCGCCGTTTACGTTAAACGGCGAAATGCTCTAGAGCCGGGTACGGACCGTCCAGAGCTCCGGAAACAGCACGACCTCCAGCATCTTCTTCAGGTAGGAGGCGCCTGAGGTGCCGCCCGTGCCGCGCTTCAAGCCGATGATGCGCTCGACCGTTGTGACGTGGTTGAAGCGCCAGCGGCGGAAATAATCCTCGAAGTCGACCAGCTTCTCGGCCAGTTCGTAGAGCATCCAGTAGCGCTGCGGGTCGCGGTAGACGGTTTGCCAGGCAGCCAGCACTTCTTCGTTCTCGACGCGCGTCTCGCGCCAGTCCGTGCGACTGGCGTCGGCGCCGATGTCGAAGCCATTGCGCGCCAAAAGCAGAAGCGCCTCGTCATAGAGCGACGGCGTGGCCAGGATGGCTTCCAGCCTGTCCGTAAGGTCGGGCCGGTGCTTGTGCGGCCCGAGCATGGCAAGGTTGCGGTTGCCGGCCATGAACTCGATGGCGCGGTACTGCCACGACTGGAAGCCCGAGGATTGGCCGAGCGCGTCGCGAAACTCGGTGTATTCGCTTGGCGTCATCGTGCGCAGCACGTCCCAGGCATTGTTGAGCTGCTCGAAGATGCGCGCGACGCGAGACAGCATCTTGAAGCTCGGTTCGAGGCGGTCGGCGCGGATAGAGCGGATCGCGGCGCCGATCTCGTGCAAAGCGAGCTTCATCCACAATTCCGATGTCTGATGCTGGATGATGAACAGCATCTCGTCATGGGCCGAAGACAGCGGCGCCTGCGCATCGAGCACCTTGTCCAGCTGCAGATAGTCGCTGTAGGACATCCGCTCCTTGAACGACATCTGCGCGCCATCGGACGCCGGATCGTGCGGCTTAATCAATTGCTCTTCTCCGCGCGCAACCGGAAGCGCTGGATCTTGCCGGTCTGGGTTTTGGGCAAGGCGTCGATGAACTTCACCGAACGCGGATATTTGTAGGGCGCGATCGTTGCCTTGACGTGGTCCTGCAGGCGTTTGACGGTCAATGCGTCCGGCGAAACACCTTGCACAAGCACGATATGCGCCTCGACGATCTGGCCGCGTTCACCGTCCTCGGCGCCGGTCACCGCGCATTCGGCGACGTCGGGATGCGAGAGCAGCGCCGCTTCGACCTCGGGGCCGGCGATGTTGTAGCCGGCGCTGACGATCATGTCGTCGGAACGCGCGGCGAAGTGGAAGAAGCCATCCTCGTCCTGCGTGAACGTATCGCCGGTGAGATTCCAGCCGTCGCGGACATAGTCCTTTTGCCTGGCATCGGCCATGTAGCGGCAGCCGGTCGGGCCGCGCACCGCCAGCCGGCCAGTAGAGCCGCGCGGCAACTCCCGCATCTCGTCATCGACGATGCGTGCCTGATAGCCGCCGACGGGTTTGCCGGTGGAGGCCGGCTTCATGTCGTCGAAGCGGTTGGAGATGAAGATATGCAGCATCTCGGTGGCGCCGATCCCATCGAGGATCGGCTTGCCGGTCTTCCGCGTCCATTCCTCGAAGACAGGCGCCGGCAGCGTCTCGCCCGCCGAAACCGCGACGCGCAGCGAGGACAGGTCAGCGCCTTCATCCATCGCCTTGAGCATGGCGCGATAGGCTGTCGGCGCGGTGAAGGAAATGGTCGCTTTGTAAGTCTCGATGATGTGGATCATGTTGGGCGGCGTCGCCTGTTCCAGCAGCGTCGCCGCGGCGCCGAAACGCAGCGGGAAGATGGCGAGCCCGCCAAGACCGAAGGTAAAGGCAAGGGGCGGGGAACCGACGAAGATGTCGTCGGGCGTCACCTCCAGGATTTCGCGGGCATAGGCGTCGGCGATGATCAGCAGGTCGCGGTGGAAATGCATCGTCGCCTTCGGCACGCCGGTGGTGCCGGAGGTGAAGCCGAGCAGGGCGACATCGTCGCGGCCGGTGTTGACGGCAGTGAAGGTGACCGGCTTGTCGAGGGCGGCGCGGTCGAGTTCCGCGTCATGGTTGGCCGTGCCGTCGAAGCCAATGACCTGCTTGAGATACGCACTGCCCTTGGCGCAGGCGGTCATCTCGTCCATCAGCCTCGTATCGCAAAGTGCGACCGTGATTTCCGCCTTGTCGACGATCTTGGCGAGTTCGCCGGCACGCAACATCGGCATGGTGTTGACGACCACCGCGCCCACCTTGGTGGCGGCCAGCCAGCAGGCGACCATGGCCGGATTGTTGGACGAGCGGATCAGCACCCGGTTGCCCGGCTTGACACCGTAATTCTCGACCAACGCATGGGCGAGCCTGTTGGTCCAGTCGGACAGTTCCTTGTAGGTGCGGCGGCGGCCATTGCCGATCAGCGCGGTGTGGTCGCCGAAGCCTTTTTCGACCAGCCTGTCGGTCAATTCGACGCCGGCATTTATGTGGTCGGGATAGTCGAAGCCGTCGAGCAAAAACTCCGGCCATTGCTCCGGCGGCGGCAGGTTGTCACGCGTGAATGTGTCGATATGCGCTGATGGCCCAAGCATTTTCGGCTGCCCCTGTCTGCCTCGCGCCCATGGCTGAACAAGGCGCAGGATCGCACCAGTCGAAATTTGTTTCAAGCCTAAAATGTTTTTAGGTCGCAGCATTGACGCCGCCCTGTTCGGCGGCCATTCCTGTCGACTGAACTGAAGCCATCCGGGAGGGATGCAGATGCTCGAACATCGTGTTGCCGATTGGGACAATGCCTACGCCAACGGCGACAACATTGCCGGCAGCAATCGCTGGCCGGCCGCGTGGGACACACCGGCACAGGCTTTTCGCGACACAATGTCGGCGTCCGGTCGGGCCAAGCTCGACATCTCCTATGGCGACAGTCCACGCAACAGGCTCGATCTGTTCCTTCCCGATGTCATGCCCAAAGGGCTCGTCGTCTTCATCCATGGCGGTTACTGGAAGGCGTTCGACAACAAGCCATGGTCGCATCTGGCCAACGGCGCGGTTGCCAATGGCTTTGCCGTGGCAATGCCGACTTACACGCTTTGTCCCGACATACGCATTTCCGGCATCGTCAGGGAAATCGCGGCGGCGATCGGCAAAGCGGCGACGATGGTCGGCGGGCCGGTGATCCTGACCGGGCATTCCGCCGGCGGCCATCTCGCCTCCAGGATGGTGACGACAACGACGCCTCTGGCCGCCGATGTGGCCGGCCGCATACGCAATGTCGTCTCGATCTCCGGGGTTCATGATCTGCGGCCGATCATGCGCACGGGGATGAACGCGACACTGGCCATCGATGAAGCGGAAGCACTGGCCGAAAGCCCGGTTCTGCTGCGCCCCATGCAGGGCGCGCGCATCACCTGCTGGGCCGGCGGCGGCGAGCGGGCGGAGTTCCTGCGCCAGAATGCGCTGCTTGCCAACATCTGGATCGGCCTCGGCGCCACGACCAGCACAGTGGTCGAGCCGGACCGGCATCATTTCAGCATCGTCGACGGGCTTGCCGATCCGACACATCCGCTGACGCGGACATTGCTGGCGTAGTAACAAACAGTTTATCTGTTAGATTTAAAGGCTTAAATGCGCGACCTCAGCGCAACATCAGAACGCTGCAAGCAGCGCCTGCTTCTGCCGCCGGAGCGAAGGGCTCGCGCACGATCAGGCCGTTGGCGTCGGCCAGCATTCTCAGCATCGAGGAATCCTGGATGCCAAACGGCGTCGCCACCAATGCGCCGGCTTCTTCCCGGACCACGGCGCGCACATAGTCTTGCCTTAGATCATTGGCCGGCATCGCGGCGCCAAGCTGAGCCTGGCGGATGTCCTGCCGGTGGGGACGGCCGCCGAGCTGCGCCAATAACGGCTTCAGGAACAATTGCGAGCAGACCAGGCTCGCCACCGGATTGCCGGGCAGGCCGATGCACCTGATATCGCCCAGCCGCCCGAACATCAGCGGCTTGCCCGGGCGCATGGCGAGCTTCCAGAAGTCGAGGTTCATGCCTTCGCCAGTCAGCACGTCATGGACGAGATCATGGTCGCCGACCGAGGCGCCGCCGAGCGTGACGATGACGTCGGCTTTCGCATCGACCGCCTTTTTCACCAGCGCCGCGATCGCTTCCTTGCGATCGGCCGCTATACCGAGATCGAGCGCGCGAGCGCCGACCGACTGCGCCACAGCAGCGACGCCATAGGCGTTGGACGAGATGATCTGGTCGGGGCCAGGTTCGCTACCCGGTGGCAGCAATTCGTCGCCGGTGGCGATGATGGCGACCAGCGGCCGTTGCACCACGTTCAACCGGGGATGATTGGCCGACGCCGCCAGCGACAATGCAGCCGGATCGAGCACGCGGCCTTTCTCCAGCAGCACGTCGCCTTGGGCAAAATCCAGTCCAAGGCGGCGGATGTTACGGTTCTTCGCCGTCGGTTCGGTGACCTCGATCCGGCCACCGCCGAGATCGCGGACATTCTCCTGGATGACGATGGTGTCTGCGCCTTCCGGCAGCGGCGCGCCGGTGAAGATGCGCACAGCTTCCGCCTTACCTACAGCGCCGTCAAAGCCTCGCCCTGCAGGCGCCTTGCCGATCACCGAAAGCCTCGCCGGGAGGGTCGCCACATCCCGCGCCCGTGCGGCATAGCCGTCCATGGCAGATGCATTGAAAGGCGGCTGGGTACGCAGCGCCACGACCGGCTCCGCCAGCACCCGGCCGGCCGAATCCGCCAGCGCGACGCTTTCACCGGGCAACGCCACAGCGCCGTCGAGTAGGCGTTGAAGCGCCTCGGCGACCGGAACCAGCGCCATTTACGAACCCGCCTTGTAGTCGCCGGACTTGCCGCCGGTCTTTTCCACCAGCTTTATACCGGAAATCACCATGGCGCGGTCGACCGCCTTGGCCATGTCGTAAATGGTCAGGCACGCGACAGATGCCGCGGTCAGCGCCTCCATCTCGACCCCGGTCTTGCCGGTGACGCGGGCGAGCGCGGTGACCCTGAGGCCGGGCAGCGTGGTGTCCGGTTCGATGTCGACCGACACCTTGGTCAAAAGCAGCGGATGGCAGAGTGGGATCAGCTCATGCGTTTTCTTGGCAGCCATGATGCCGGCAATGCGCGCGGTACCCAGCACATCGCCCTTCTTGGCGTCGCCGTCGAGGATCATCTTCAGGGTTTCGGCCCGCATCGAGACAAAGCCCTCGGCGACCGCCGTGCGCGTCGTCTCCGCCTTCTCGCCGACATCGACCATGTTGGCCTCGCCCTTGGCGCCGAGATGGGTGAGGGCGGCTGCCATCCTCAGATGGCCTCTGCTTTCGCCTTGCCTGTCAAAAGCAGCCGCGTTGCCGCAGCGACATCCTCTTGCCGCATCAGGCTCTCGCCGACGAGGAAGGTGCTGATGCCGGTCTTTTGCATCCTGAAGCAATCGTCGTGGGTGAAAATTCCGCTCTCGCTGACCAGCAATCGGCCGCCCGGCACCATCGATGCCAGCCGTTCCGAGGTCTCGAGGCTGGTCTCGAATGTTCTGAGATTGCGGTTGTTGATGCCGATCAGCTGCGACGAGAGTTTTACCGCGCGCTGCGTCTCGGCCTCGTCATGCACCTCGATCAGCGCGTCCATGCCGAGTTCGAACGCGGTCGCTTCCAATTCGCTCGCCAAGGCATCATCGACGCTGGCCATGATGATCAGGATGGCATCGGCGCCCCATGCGCGAGCCTCGTAGACCTGGTAAGGGTCGAACAGGAAATCCTTGCGCAGCGCGGGCAGGGACACTGCCTTCCGTGCATTGGTGAGAAATTCCGGCGCGCCCTGGAAGGATGGCGCATCGGTCAGCACCGAAAGACAGGCGGCACCGCCTTTCTCATAGGCCTGCGCCAGTGCGGGCGGGTCGAAATCGGCACGGATCAAGCCTTTGGATGGGCTTGCCTTTTTGATCTCGGCGATCAGGCCGAAGCTGCCCGATCTGCGCTTCGCCTCAAGCGCCCTCAGAAAGCCACGCGGTGCGTCGGCATCCCTGGCTCGCGCCTTGATCTCGGCCAACGGTATCCGCGCCTTCGCCGCCGCGATCTCGTCGCGTTTGTAGGCCTCGATCTTGCGCAGAATGTCAGCCACGGCTCATCCGTTCGAAATCTCGACCAGCCTGTCGAGCACGCCCAGCGCCCGGCCGCTGTCGATGGCCTGTGTGGCCGCGGCCATGCCGTCGGCAAGCGTCGTCGCCTTGCCGGCCACCACCATGCCGGCGCCGGCGTTCATCAGCACCGTATCGCGATAGGCCCCGGCAGCACCTCTCAGCATGTCGCGCAACGCCGTGGCATTGTAGGCGGCGTCGCCGCCGCGCAACTCGTCCTTGGTGTGGCGCTGCAGGCCGACGGCTTCCGGGGTGAGCGTGAAATGGCGGATCTCGCCGCCGGCCAGTTCCGCCACCTGCGTTTCGCCGGTGGTGGTGATTTCGTCATAGCCGTCGCCATGGACCACCCAGGCATGCTCGGTGCCCAACGCCTTCAATGTCTCGGCCACCGGCACGATCCATTCCGGCAGGAACACGCCGACCATCTGCCTGCTGACGCCGGCCGGATTGGACAGCGGTCCGAGCAGGTTGAAGATGGTACGCGTGCCGAGCTCGACGCGGGTCGGGCCGACATGCTTCATCGCCGGGTGGTGCGCAGGTGCGAACATGAAGCCGACGCCGGCCTCCTGGATGCAGCGGCCGATTACCTCTGGCGGGATATCGATCTTGACGCCGAGCGCGACCAGCACATCGGCAGCGCCCGTCAGTGACGACAGGCCGCGATTGCCGTGCTTGGCGACCGGCACGCCGCAGCCGGCAATGACGAAGGCCGAAGCGGTCGAGATGTTGACTGAATGCGAATTGTCGCCGCCGGTGCCGACGATGTCGATGGCGCCCTCAGGAGCTTCGACGCGCAGCATCTTGGCACGCATGGTGGCGACGGCGCCGGAAATCTCGCTCACGGTCTCCCCGCGCACGCGCAACGCCATCAGGAAGCCGCCGATCTGGCCCGGCGTCGCGTCGCCAGACATGATGATGTCGAAAGCTTCGCGCGCTTCCTCGAAGGTAAGCCCGGTTCCCGTGGCGACCTTGGCGATATGGGTCTTCAGGGCGCTCATTGGGCCAAGACGTTCATTGGGCTAAGGCCATTCATTGGGCGAGGGCTTGGGCAACGGCGGCCTGGTCGACGCTGACGGCGTACTGCGTCTGCAACTGCGCCACCAGCTGGTCGAGCAGATCGTCGGACATGCCTTGCGTGAAGGATTTTTGCGCATCGTCGGGTACCGAGCTGGCGTCGGCTCCGGCCGGCTCGAACACTTCGGCGACCTTGAACAGGATCTGGCCGTCGCCGGTGGGCGAGGGGATCAGCCCGGTGCCGCCTTCGCCGACGCCGAACATCGCAGCAGCACCCTCCTTGCCGAAATCGACATCGTCGGCCTCGCGCTTCACGCCGCGCTTGGTCTGCTTTTCAAGCTTCAGTTCGCCGGCGATGACGTCGAGTGTGGTGCCAGCCTTGAGGCGCTTGTCGAGTTCGTCTGCTTTCGCGGTCAGCCGCTTGGTCGTTTCCTCTGTCGTCCAGTCCGCCACCACGCGCTGGCGGACTTCGTCCAGCGTGCGGTCGCGAGCCGGCGTGATCGATGTCAGTTCATAGAACACGAAGCCGTTGTTAGGCGTGGTCAGGGCTTGATTCTCGGTGTTGGGCTCGGCCTCGAACACCGCCTTGATGAGGTCCGGCGATGCCGGCAGGTCCTTGATGATGGTGCCGTCCGGCTTGAGGCCGGTGCGGTCTATGGCCTCGACGGTAACGTCCTTGAGCTTGAGTTTGGCGGCGGCTTCGGCCAGCGTGCTGCCGGCGGCGCGGGTGTCTTCGTAATTGTCGTGCACGTCGAGCAGGATGCGGCTTGCTTCGCCAAGCGCCAGATCCTTGCGGATCTGGTCTGACACTTCCGCCAGCGGCTTCACCGTTTCCGGTTTGATCTCGGTAACGCGCAAAAGCACCGGACCGAACGCGCCCTGGACGACCGGGCTGACTTCGTTGACGGCAAGCGCGAATGCGGCATCGGCGACCGCCTTGTCGGTGATCTTATCCTTGGAGAGCGTGCCGAGCAGCGTGTCGGCCGGGGTCTTGCCCTGCGCGGTGACGATCTTGTCGAAAGTGGCGCCCGTCTTCAGCGAATCGGATGCCGCCTTGGCGGCGTCCGCGGAAGGAAACACCAGCTGTTCGATGGTGCGCATTTCCGGCGTGGTGTAGCGGCCCTTGTTCTTGTTGTAGTCGTCGCTGACCTGCTGGTCCGTTACGGCGCTGACATCCATGATGTCTTCGGGCTCGAGCCGGACATAGGAGAATTTGCGGTATTCTGGCGCCGCGTAGGTTTTCTTGTTGGCCTCGAAATAAGCCTGAAGCACGCTGTCGGATGGCGCCTCGATGGGCTCCACCAACGCCTTTGGCAAGATCAGATAGTCGATGGTGCGGTCTTCGCCGCGATAGAGCGCAACTGCCTTGAAGAAGGTATCCGGAGCCTTGAGCCCGTCCGAAACCGCTTCGACGATCTGCTGGCGCACCGCCACCTGAGCCCGGTTCTTCAGATAATCCTCCGGCCGCATTCCCAGTTCGCGCAGGCGGGATTCGAACAGCCGGCGGTCGAACTGGCCATTCGGGCCCTGGAAGGCGGGTTCCTGCCGCGTCAGTTCGGCCAGCCTGTCCTTGGAGAAGCCAAGCCCGAGCTTGCGCGCCTGTTCGTCGAGGACGGCGCCGGACACCAACTGAGCCAGCACCTGGTTGTCGATGCCATAGGCCTTGGCCTGGTCGCGGCTGATGCGCTGGCCGATCTGCTGTTGCAGCATGGCGATCTGGCGATCGTAGGCTAGGCGGTACTCGGTGATCGACACGGTGGTGCTGCCGGCGGTGATCACCGCATGATGGCCGGCCAGGAAGCCGCCCGTCATCCGCGTGGTGACGCCCCAGGCAAGGAAACTCAACACCAGCAGCGACAGCAGGGCTTTCGCGACCCAGGTCCCTGCCGCGCTTCTTAATATACCAAGCATTGTTACTTCCGATTTTTGCGCAGTTTTGCGTGCGCCCGAGTCTGAAACAAGCGCAATAGCGCCCTTCCGGCTCACTGTCGATTGCTTTGTGGCCTGATTTTGATAGGGAGGGCGAGACCCCAATGTCGCCCGGAGAACCAGATCCCCATGACGCCAGGAATTCGACCGCTCGTTGCCGGCAACTGGAAAATGAACGGCACCAGCGCTTCGCTGAACGAGCTCAGGATGATCGGCAACGGCTTCATGAGCGGGCTCGACGCCGAGACCGAAGCATTGGTCTGCGTACCGGCGACCTTGCTGTCGCGCGCCGTCGAAATCCTGTCGCGCACGCCGGTGCGGGCTGGTGGCGAGGACTGCCACATCAAGGAAAGCGGCGCCTTCACCGGCTGTGTCTCAGCCGAGATGCTGAAGGATGCGGGCGCCAGCCACGTCATTGTCGGCCATTCCGAGTGCCGCGAACAGCGCAGCGAGGACGATGCCATCGTCCTCGCCAAGGCCTCGGCGGCGTGGCGGGCAGGGCTCGTCGCCATTATCTGCATCGGCGAGACCAAGGCGGAGCGCGAAGCGGGCACAGCACTCGACGTGTTGTCGCGGCAGGTCGCCGGCTCGGTGCCACCGAGCGCAACGCCCGCCAACACCGTTATCGCCTACGAGCCGGTATGGGCTATCGGCACCGGCCTGACGCCGACCGCCGAAGACGTGGCGGAGGCGCACGCACATATCCGCCAAAAACTGGCGGAAGCGCTCGGCGCAGTCGTGGCCGGCAAGATGCGCATTCTCTATGGCGGCTCGGTCAAGGCGTCCAACGCAGTCGAACTGCTGGGCGTCAAAAACGTCGATGGCGCGCTGGTTGGCGGCGCCAGCCTGAAGGCGTCCGACTTTCTCGCCATCGCCGAGGCATACCAGAATATCGCATAGGCCCCGGAATTTCGTTGCCGACTAGTTCGGTCATAGACTTATGAACGCAGCAGTTCGGCGGAAATCGTTGCAAAGGGCGCATTGCTTCCCATATTCCGGCCACGGGCTTGGAAATGCCGTTAAAGCATTGTATGGAGCCGCCTCCAAATCACCGGCCCTGATCGCCAGGGAGCGGCAGGGCTTGCCAGGATAAAATATGGAAACCGTACTGATCGTCATCCATCTCATGGTCGTGCTCGCCCTTGTCGGCGTGGTGCTGCTGCAACGCTCCGAAGGCGGTGGTCTCGGCATTGGCGGCGGTTCCGGTTTCATGACCGCGCGTGGCGCCGCCAATGCGCTGACGCGGGCGACGGCGATCCTGGCCGCCGCCTTCTTCGTGACGTCGCTGACACTCTCGATCGTTGCCCGCTATGGCGAAAAACCGATCGACATTCTCGACCGCGTGCCGGCCGACAGCGGCAACGGCGTGCTCAATCAGTTGCCCGGCACGACGGCGCCGACGCCGCCTTCGGGCAACACCGCACCGGCCGCGCCCGCGGCCAACGGCGCCGCCACGCCGCCCGCCACCACGGCCCCGGCGACGGCTCCATCTCCGGCGACGCCATCTGCAACCGATTCGGCTGCGCCGCCGGCTACCAATGGCGTTACCTTGCCGGTCACGCCGCAGGTTCCGAACCAGTAGTCGGTAGGGTCGGATGCCGCGATCTGTTGTTGTTTCAACACAGTCGCGGCAAATGGCACACGATCACGAAGATTCGACCGCACCCCGTGCTTGAGGCCCGTACGCCACTTCGATTATAGATTGCCGGCGGCACTTTCTGCGCCCTTGGGGGGCGCCGGGCGACGCCGTGGGCAACAAGCATTGAACGATCGGATCTTCGCCATGCAGCTTCGCAGCTTCATTTTCATGGGGTTTTGTGCCGTATTCGGCATGAGCTCCGCGGCCTTCGCCGGCACTCCGGCAATGACCTCACCGCAGGCGGTTGGCAAAACCGCTGTCATCAACGTCGCCGCAAAGAGCGATGCGACGCAGCTGAAGCTTCTCAAGAAGAAGAAAAACCCGAGCCCGGATGATCTGGCTCAGATCAGCAAGCTCGAAGACAAGATCGCCGCCGACAGGGATCTCGCCCGCGTCAAGGCGCTCGAGGCCCGCAAGCTGGCGATGCGCGATGCGGCGAAAGCCAGGGCCGATGCCCAGCGCCAGGCGTTCCTGGCAAGCAAGGGCAAGCCGGTCGTGGTTGCCGACGCCAAGCCAGGCAAGAAGACCACCAAGATCATCGCTCCGGTTGACCCGATCGCGCCGATCGAGCCGATCGAATCGGCTGAACCGCTTCCGGCCGAAGCGATGAATATCGCGCTGACCGGCAACAATGGCGAATTGCGCAGCGAGGCCCCGGGCCAGAAGCCGACGAGTGGCGGACTGTTCGCCGGCCTGTTCGGCGGCACGTCCTCTGCCTCGTCGATTGCCTATCTCCCCGAAACGCGCGCGCTCGACCAGGCTCTCGCCAAGCGGCAAGCCAAGAAGCAGTTCAAGGTGAAGCCGGAATTCGTGCCGCAGGACGTCGAATTCAGCGGCTATGAGCCGGGTACGATCGTCATCGATACCAGCGCGCGCCGCCTCTACCTCGTCGAATCGGCTTTCACCGCCCGCCGCTATGCGATCGCGGTCGGCCGCGAAGGCCTGCAGTTCAAGGGCAAGGTTGCCGTTGGCGACAAGCAGGAATGGCCGCGCTGGATCCCGACGCTCGACATGCAGAAGCGCGAACCCAAGCATTACGGCCAGTACAAGGACGGCATGCCCGGCGGCGGCCAGAACCCGCTCGGCGCCCGCGCCATCTATCTCTACGACGGCAAGAAGGACACGCATCTGCGCATCCACGGCACCATCGCGCCGCAGTCGATCGGAACCAGCGCTTCCAATGGCTGCTTCCGCATGATCAACGAGCACGTCATGGACCTCTACAGCCGCGTCAGGGTCGGCACCAAGGTCGTCATCATCTGACGCTTTCACAAACCTGCCGAAAGGGCCGGCTTTTGCCGGCCCTTTTGTTTTGACCAAAACACCAGTCTCGAACCTCGGGACTATCGCGCCTTCTCTGGAAAAAGCCTCAGCGGCGGTTTTTTCTCTGGCGGAATCAATTCGGCCGCGTTAAGCGATGACTCCCATGGCGCGATATGTATTCATCACAGGCGGCGTGGTTTCCTCACTTGGAAAAGGCATCGCTGCAGCGGCCCTTGGGGCTCTCTTGCAGGCGCGAGGCTATCGCGCACGCATCAAAAAGCTCGATCCCTATCTCAATGTCGATCCCGGAACGATGTCGCCTTACCAGCATGGCGAGGTTTTCGTCACCGATGACGGCGCCGAGACCGATCTCGATCTTGGCCATTACGAGCGCTTCACCGGCCGCTCGGCCAACCAGCAGGACAACATCACCACCGGCCGCATCTACAAGAACATCATCGAGCGCGAACGGCGCGGCGACTATCTCGGTGCCACCGTGCAGGTCATTCCGCATGTCACCGATGAGATCAAGAATTTCGTGCTCGACGGCAATGACGACTATGATTTCGTGCTGTGCGAAATCGGCGGCACGGTTGGCGATATCGAGGCGATGCCGTTTCTCGAGGCGATCCGCCAGCTCGGCAACGATCTGCCGCGCAACAACGCCGTCTATGTCCACCTGACCTTGATGCCTTACATCCCCACGGCCGGCGAGCTGAAGACCAAGCCGACCCAGCATTCGGTCAAGGAACTGCGCGGCATCGGCATCGCGCCCGATATCCTGCTGGTCCGCGCCGACCGCGCCATCCCCAAGGAAGAGCGCAGAAAACTGTCGCTGTTCTGCAATGTGCGCGAAAGTGCCGTCATCCAGGCGCTCGACGTGCCCCACATCTATGACGTGCCGATGGCTTACCACAAGGAAGGGCTCGATTCGGAAGTGCTGGCCGCCTTCGGTATCGATCCGGCGCCGAAGCCGCGCATGGAGCCCTGGCAGGCCGTGTCCAACCGCATCCACAATCCGGAAGGCGAGGTAACGATCGCCATTGTCGGCAAATACACCGGCCTCAAGGATGCCTACAAATCGCTGATCGAGGCTTTGTCGCATGGCGGCATGGCCAACCGCGTCAAGGTCAAGCTCGACTGGATCGAGAGCGAGATTTTCGAGAAGGAAGACCCGACGCCGTGGCTGGAAAAGGTGCATGGCATCCTGGTGCCCGGCGGCTTCGGCGAGCGCGGCTCGGAAGGCAAGATCCTGGCGGCGAAATTCGCCCGCGAGCGCAAGGTGCCGTATTTCGGCATCTGCTTCGGTATGCAGATGGCCTGCATCGAGGCAGCGCGCTCGCTGGCCGGCGTCGAACACGCCTCGTCGACCGAATTCGGTCCGACCGACGAGCCGGTCGTCGGCCTGATGACCGAATGGCTGAAAGGCAACATGCTGGAGAAGCGCCGCGAAACGGGCGATCTCGGCGGCACCATGCGGCTTGGCGCCTATCAGGCTGAACTCGCCAAGGGTTCGAAGATCGCCGACATCTATGGCGACACCCAGATTTCCGAGCGCCATCGCCACCGCTACGAGGTCAATATCGACTACAAGGAGCGGCTGGAAGATTGCGGCCTGGTGTTTGCCGGCATGTCGCCCGACGGCGTGCTGCCGGAAACGGTCGAATACCCCGACCATCCCTGGTTCATCGGCGTCCAGTACCATCCGGAGCTGAAGAGCCGGCCGCTTGAGCCGCATCCCCTGTTCGCCAGCTTCATCTCGGCCGCGGTGGACCAGTCGCGACTGGTCTAGGGCCACGGTGAGGTTTCGCAGCTGATGCAGACCTATGTTGCGCTGCTCTACAGCATTATCCTCGGCGAAGGCCGCCGGGTCGTCATGGCCGACCTCAAGGCGATGGCTGAACAGCTTGGGCTGAAGAACCCGCGCACCCTGGTGGCGACCGGCAATCTGGTCTTCGAGACACGGGCGACTGGCATCGCCAAGCTGGAACAGCGGCTGGAAACGGCCTTCGAAAAAACCTTCGGCCGCAATGTCGTCATCATCGTGCGCACTGCCGAGGATTGGCTGAAACTTGCCGCCGGCAACCCATTCCCGGCCGACTCTGCCGAGGCAGGCGATCAGGTGGCTGTGCGGGTGATGCGCAAGCCAGCGCCAGCGGATGGTGTGGCCGCGCTCCAGGCCTATGCCGCCGAGGACGAGAAGGTGGCTTCGGTCGACGGCGACATCTGGGTCGTCTTTTCGCGCGAGCGGCCAAGCTCGCGGCTGCTCGCTGCCATGAACCACAAGCGCATGGGCATCGGCACCGCACGCAACTGGAACACGGTGCGGAGGTTGGCTGAGATGGTAGGGAGTAGGGAGTAGGGAATAGGGAATAGGGAGTAGGGAGTAGGGAGTAGGGAGTAGGGAGTAGGGAGTAGGGAGTAGGGAGTAGGGAGTAGGGGTTATACTATTCCCTACTGACTACTGACTACTGACTACTGACTACTGACTACTCCCTACTCCCTATCTCTCATTTCACGCCTTCGCCGTCCTGGCCCCTGCGCCAAGGGCGGCGGTGCGAAGGACGTAGTAGATGACCCCTGCAATGCCGACGCCGAAAAACCAGCCATAAACGCCCCACCATGCCGGCAGCAGGTTCGTGAAGTTCGGCAGGACCGAGGAGAAGATGGCGCCGATGCCGGCGGCTATGAAGGCGTTGACGTGCCAGCCGCCCTGGAAGCGGAACTCGCCATCTTCGCGGTACAGTGCCTCGACGTCGACTTCGCCCTTCCGGATCAGATAGTAGTCGACCATCATCACCCCGAAGATCGGCCCCATCGTCGCGCCGATGACGTTGACGAAAGACGCGGCACTGCCTTCCCACGGCGCGAAGGGATAAAGCACCAGCGCGATCACGGCCGCGATATAGCCGCCCTTCTTGAAGTCGATCTGCCGGGGAAAGACATTGGAGAAGTCGAAGGCCGGCGAGACGAAGTTTGCCACCACATTGATGCCGAGCGTTGCCACGGCAAAAGTCAGGGCTGCAAGCGCTGCCAGGAACCAGCTGTCGAATTTCGCCGAGATCTGGTCGGGATGCAGAAGCACTTCGCCATAGACGTCGAAGGCAGCGATGGTGGTCACGCCGGCGACCAGCGAGAACAGGATGAGATTGATCGGCAGGCCCCAGATGTTGCCCTTGCGCAGCGATGCCTTGTCTGGGGCATAGCGGGCGAAATCGCAGAAATTGAGATAGAGCGCCGAGAAATAGGTGACCCAGATCGCGGCCACCGCAAACAGCGACGTCCAGGAGCCAGGGGTTCCGGGTACGCCGGCATCCTTTGTCTTGTCGAGCAGCACATCCATCGGGATGTCGCTGGTAAAGGCAAATCTCCCGGATTTTACACAGAGATAGATCGCCAGGATCAACATCATCACCCACACCGCCGGTCCGGCCCAATCCTGGAAGCGGCGCACCGTTTCCATGCCGTTCTGGATGATCAGCAATTGCAGTGCCCAGATGACCACAAAACAGATCACTTCCAGACCCGTATGGCCGAGGAAATGCGTGTTGGCGTTGAAATCGGCGAACCATTGCGAGCGGATCAGCAACGCCACGATCGCGCCCGATGCCGCTGCCGTCTGCGCGCCGTACCAGAAGCAGGCGACGATGGCGCGCACCAGGGCCGGAATGTTGGCGCCCCAGATGCCGAAGGACGCGCGCGCCAGCACGGGGTAGGGCACGCCGGTCTTCACGCCGGCATAGCCGACCATGTTCATCAGCGCGTAGATGATCAGCGAACCGATGCCGATGGCGATGATGAAATTGACGAAGCCGCCGCAAAACAGGAACAGGCTTGCGGCGAGATAATAGCCCCAGAGGCTGTGGACGTCCGACGTCCAGACGTTGAAGATCGAGAACGGCCCCCAGTTTCGGACTTTGGCCGGAGCCAAATCCTCATTGTATAGATCGGGTGATGCGCCTTGTATGGTCATTGCGATGTCCTCCCCTTGATGCCGCACGCGCCCTCACGCGTCGACTGCGCAGGTTATGCCTGACGCAGGGGAACCGGCAAGCAATCCATTTGCCGGCTTTGGCCTCAAAGATATTCAATGAGAACAGCGCTTATCGATCGGCTTTTGGCGAAGGTCGGCGCAATCGCGGCGATCTTGATTCGACCCGCAGACGGCAGGGATCAGGACGCTTTGCGGTTGAGGGCCGGTGATGCGTCGAAATTGGCGGCAAGCCAAGCTATCGCGCAGGTGACATCATCGAGCCTGTATTGGGCCACGGTCGGCCCACGCGGCTTGACCCGGATCGAGATGCCGCCGGCCTCGTTGATCGCCTCGAAACCGTTTTCGTCGGCGGTGTCGTCGCCGAGAAAGACCGGCCGCCGTCCGGCAAAGGGCGGGATTGCCATGAAACGCCGCAGGGCAGCGCCCTTGGCTGCTTCGAGCGGCATGAGTTCGACGCCGGCATTGCCCGGGATAACCCGATAGCCCTTGGGAAGCTCGGTCAATGCCTGTTCGACAAGATGCGTTGCCCTGGCCAGCAGATGCGGCGCCGCACGCGTATGGATGGCGAGGATCGGACCCTTGCGCTCGATATGAACAAGGCCGTCATCCAGTTCGGCCTCGATGGCGTCGGCAAGGGCAGCGATATCGGCGGGAGCATCAGCGGTAACGACCGGGCCGTCCGGCGTCAGCCGGTGTTCCAGCCCATAGAGACCGGCAACACGCAGCTTCAACGGATGAAACAGGCGGTCGGCGCCTTCGACCGAGCGGCCGGTGATAAAGGCGACTGCGCCGTCCAGCCGTTTGTCGACGACGCCGAGGAGGTTGCGCAGTTCGTCGCTTACGGACACGGCGTCGGGGTGCGCCGCGTGCTCCAGCAACGTGCCGTCGATATCGAGGAAAAGCGCCCATTGTCCTTCCGGCAGGTCGGGTGCGGTTGGCAGGCCCGGTGCTTTTGACAGGCTATTCATGACGCCACCTTCCGCATGCGGTCGAACAGCGAGACGATGTTGGTGTCGGTGTTTGCGGGCCGCTCGGCGACACTTGTCGCTCTTTCGAGGTCGCCGCGTTTGCGCAGGCGCGCCGCATCGAGCAGCATGCTGCCGGCCCAGCGAAAGACATTGTTGTCGCGCACTATTTCGCGCATCGGGCGCATGCGCTCGCGTTGTTCGTCCGGTGACATGGTTAGCGCCTGCAGCAGCACCTGGCTCATCATCGCCGCGTCGTAAGGATTGACGATCAGTGCTTCCAGCAGTTCGCGCGACGCGCCGGCAAACGTGCTGAGCAACAGCACGCCCTGTTCGTCGTCACGCGCGGCGACGAATTCCTTGGCTACGAGGTTCATGCCGTCATGCAGGCTGGTGACCATGCAGATGTCGGCGGCGCGATAGATCTCATAGACCTGTTGCTGCGAATGGTGCTCAGCCACCATGACCACGGGCTTGTAGCCGTCATGACCGTAGCGCTGGTTGAGCTCGTTGGCATAACGCAGGCATTCATCGTGCAATTGCTGGTAGGCCGGCAACGTGCCGCGGCTTGGGGCAGCAATCTGCAGGAACACTACCTTGCCGATCCACTCGGGGTGGCGCGTAAACAATTCGTCCAGCGCATGGAAGCGGTCGAGGATGCCCTTGGTGTAGTCCAGGCGCTCGACGCCGACGCACAGCTTGACGTCCGCCGACAGGCCGAACCGCTCACGCAGGCGGGCGCGGCTTTCCTCGACCGGTGGCAGTTTCGCCAGGAGTTCGGCCGGCCATTCGATGGAGATGGGATAGGCGTGCACCAGTGTCGTCCGCCCGCCATACGAGATCGCGGCGTCGGCGCGCTCGATGCGGCTTTCCAGGAACCGGTCTACGCTTTCAGTGAAATTATTGGCATGAAACTGGGTGTGAAAGCCGATGATCGAGCTCCCGAGCAGTCCATCAAGAACGCGTTCGCGCCATGGGCAGATGCTGAACACTTCGGAGTTCGGCCACGGGATGTGCCAGAAGGTGATGATGATCGCCTCCGGCAGCCGCTCGCGGATCATGCGCGGCAGGAGCGCGAAATGGTAATCCTGAACCAGCACGATCGGCCGCTCATTGCGCGCCTCGGCAACCACCATATCGGCGAATTTGCGGTTGACGACCTCATAGGCCTCCCAGTCCGAGGCACGGAAGACCGGCCGGGTGAAGGCGATATGGCAGAGCGGCCAAAGCCCTTCATTGGCAAAGCCGAGATAGTAGCCCTGATATTCGTCGTCGCTCAGCCACACGCGGCGCAGCGTATAGGACGGATTGTCCGGCGGCACCTGAACCCGATCGTTGCTATCGACCGTCAGACGATCCGCCGTTCCGCCGCCATAGGCGATCCAGGTGCCGCTGCAGGCGCGGGTGATAGGCTCAAGCGCCGACACCAGGCCGCTGGCCGGCACCAGAAGCTCGACGCCGTCGTCCTTGATGTTGTGGATATAGGGTTCTCGGTTCGAGACGACGATGACCTGCGCGTCCGGCAGGTCGTCGGCAAGTATCTTGCGCAAGGTGTCGGGCGACCAGTTCACCAGCGCCGCGTCGGGAGATTGTCCATTCTTCTCGAACTCCCGCAAAACCTTGCGCGTCGCTTCCGATGCGACGTCCTCGCCGGCAGTCGGTGCAACCGTCAAGCTATGGCTACGACGTTGCCTGGAGATCGATAACAGAACGGCTAGAATCGAAAGGCCAAGGCTTGCAAGGATCAAGACCCAGAGCAGGGCCATGCCATAATCAGTCATTCCAATTCCAACTCAATTTTGGCCGTCAGGGCCTTTTTCTTCATGGTTCCATTTGAGTGTTCGCAGCCGACGATCGCCCGTGAGAACCTGTGTTTTTTGCAACGCACAAACCCTGGGATCGGTTCCCGTTGAAAGCCGTTCCGATCATGTCCGCACGATCAGCGGAACCAGCCCCTCATGGCGGTCGGCGAGAAAGGCGACGACGCGGTCGCCGACGCGCTGAAAGGTAAGATCGACCCTCTTTTCGCCGACACCCAGATGCCTGAGCGTCAGCGTATCGATGCCGATCGGCAAACGGGGTCGAGTGACGTGGATTTCGCCGTTCCAGCCGTCGATTTCCAGACCGAGGCACGCCTGCATCAGCATGAAGGCCGAGCCTGCCGACCACGCTTGCGGCAGGCAGGCGACGGGGTAGGCGATCGGCGCTTCGCCCGGCGAGCGGGTGAAACCGCAGAACAGTTCCGGCAGTCGCATGTTGAAATGCACTGCCGATTCGAACGTACCGCTCATCAGCCGCACCACGCTGTCACGCTCGCCGAACCGCGCCAGGCCGGCGCCGCACATCGCCGTGTCATGCGGCCAGATGGAACCATTGTGGTACGACATCGGGTTGAACAGCACAGCATCGTCGGAAAGCGTTCGCACCCCCCAGCCGGAGTGGAAGGAGGCCGAAAGCAACTGGTCGGCGACCATCTTAGCCCGCGCCGGTTCGGGCAGGCCGACATAGAGCAGGTGTCCGGCATTCGAGGTGCGCACCTTGCACGGCTCTCCGGCGCCGTCGATCGCCAGCGCATAGAAGCCGAGATCGTCCAGCCAGAAATCACGCTCGACGGCGATCCGCATCTCTTCGGCGCGATTTTCCCAGTGCTCGGCCTGCGCGAACTCGCCCCGGCGGCGGGCGAGAGCGGCAAGGCCCCTGAAGGCGGCGAAGACATAACCCTGCACTTCGACCAGCGCGATCGGCCCCTTGGGAATGCGCCCGTCGGCGTGGAAGACGGAGTCGAAGCTGTCCTTCCAGCCCTGGTTCGCAAGGCCGGATTCGGCAGCGCGCTGATAGGTGACGAAGCCGGTTGCGCGGCTCGCCTCTTCCGTCCACTTGGCGGCGGCGCAGAGAGACGGCCACAGGCTGGCGATGAAGTCCATGTCGCCGGTGCGTTCGGCATAGGCGCAGGCGAGGTGGATGTAGAGCGGCGTGGTATCGACGCCGCCATAGTAGCGGCCGAAAGGCAGTTCCTGCAGCGCCACCATCTCGCCCTTGCGCGTCTCGTGCATGATCTTGCCGGGCTGCGAGTCGCTGAAAGGCGATGTCTCGGTCGCCTGGTGCTGGGCGAGGAAGGCAAGCACGCCGCGCGCCAGGCCGGGGTTGAGCCATAGCATCTGCAGCGCCGAGATGACGCCGTCACGGCCGAAGGCCGTCGAAAACCAGGGGATGCCGGCATAGGGGTAGGGGCCGGTCGACAACTCGGTGGTCAGCAAGGCGACATCCGCGCGGGCGCGTTCGACCCAATCGTTGAAGACGCGACCCGAACTGTGCACCGTCGCTCCATGGCGGCGCTTGGCCCGCATGCCGAAACGGGCGCGCGCCGCGGCCGCCCGGAAGCGGTCGCGGTCGGGCGTTTCGGTCAGTTCCGCGCCGACCTCGACGTAAAGCATCTTGCTGCTGCGCTTGGTCACTGCGATGAGGAAATCCGCGCGCTCGGCGCTCAGCTGGTCCGGCGGCTGCGAGAACGAGATCGCAGACACCCGCGCCAGCCCGTCCAGTCCGTCATAGCGCAGCAGCACCGAGGCAGGCTCGATCTCCGCTGCATGCGCCATTCCGCGCTTCGGCCGGGTCGAACCGCGGACCTCGAACATGTCCCGGAAATCGGCGGCAAAATGCAGCGAGACGCGGATTGCCGAATGCTCCTGGCTGTAGTTGGAAAGGGTGATGCGCTCGAACAGCCGGTCCTGCCACAACAGCCTGACGCGCTCGATATGGATGGCGCCCTGCGGGATGTCGCGGCCACCGACGCTTTGCATCGGCAAATTGGTCATATTGCTGGTGAACAGCACATTGTCCTGGCTGAGCGAGGCGCCGAGCAGCGATGTCTGCCGGCCGCCGACGGTGAGCCTGAACTCCGACAGCACCCGGGTGTCGTCACGGAAGAAACCGTCGCCCGCACCCCTGATATCGCCGTAGGCATCGGCCACGGCAAAACAGTCGCCTTGCTTCAGGGCAAACAGCCGGTGCGGCTCGCGCGGCGCGGTTTCGTCCAGGGAGGCAAGGGCCACGGCAGGGTCGAGCTTGCGCTCGTCAAGTTCGGTCATCAGTCACAAATCTCTGTTTCGGGCTCGGAACGTCCGCCGTCGTCGTTCACGACGCTTTCGATTCAGCCGGGGCGCCGATGAGACGCGCATAGGCAGTGAGATAGTCGCGCGCCATCCTGTTGGCGGAGAACCGACTTTCGAAGACGGCGCGCACCTTTCGCCGGTCGAGTTGCAGCAAGGCCGGCACCGCGGCGACCGCGGCGTCGAGAGAATCGACGACAAATCCGGTAACGCCATGGTCGATGACTTCCGGCAACGCACCGCAGTTCCAGCCGATGGTTGGCGTACCGCACGCCATCGCCTCGATCGCGGCAAGGCCGAACGGCTCGGGCCAGTCTATCGGAAACAGCAGACCAGCGGCATTGCCGAGGAATTCAGTCTTCTCACTCTCGGCGATCTCGCCGACATAGTCGATGCGGTCGCCATCGATCAACGGCTCGATCGTCTCATGGAAATAGGCGCGATCATCGTCGCCGATCTTGGCCGCCAGCTTGAGCTTCATGCCCGAGCGCAAGGCGATGTCGATGGCCCGGTCCGGCCGCTTGTCGCGCGAAAGCCGGCCGAGAAAGGCAAGGTATGGTTCGCCCGCCGCCGTCTCGAAGGTCGGCTGATAGAGACCCGTCGGCAGCCCGTGATGGATGGTGGCCAGCCAATTGGCATTCGCAAGCCCGGTCTTCTGGCTATGCGAGATCGAGATCAGCGGAAAGCGCGGAAAACGCTCATAGGCTGGCGCCAGATCGACATAATCGAGCCGGCCATGAGGCGTCGTCACCGTCTTGTCCGGCATGGTCTCGAAGAACGAGAAATGGAGGAAATGGCTGAGATGAAAATGAATGATATCAAAGTCGTGGGCTCGGTTCCTCACATCGGCAAGCATCGCAAGATGCGCCGCCGTGTCCGATTTCAGCGGGCGCGGATCGAGGCGTAGCGCGCGTTCGCGACCTGGTATCAGTCTGGCCGACGTCCGGCTGTCGCCGCTGGCGAACAGCGTCACCTCATGGCCGAGTTCGACCAGCCCTTCGGTCAGATAGGAAACGATGCGCTCGGTGCCGCCATAGAGAAGGGGTGGCACCGATTCGTGCAAAGGGGCGACATGGGCTATGCGCATGGTTTGAACGTGTCCCTCAAGGCAATCACGAGAGCGAAATGCATCAGCCGGCCTAACGTTCCGGACAAAAGCGGGCGTCGGCAACCCAAGCCCACCAGCGCAGATTTTTTTGCAATAAGCGGAACAAACGCGCCATCCGCGAATTTAGTAGGGTTGGTTCGCGCTGCGGCCGACCAGGGAGAGAACAAAATGGACCGCTTGCATTTCTTTACGCCCGTGCGCATTGCGCGCGGGCAGGGACACCCCGTCGAGGAAGTCGATAGCGTTGCCGAAGCGATGGTCTTTTTGCAGAAATGGCCATTGGGACGGCGTGGGCCTGTGTATCAATGCGCCGTGAATTGCTGCTCCGCGGCCCTGTCGGGCAGAATGTCGGCCGAAGCAGCCAGGAAGGCGTTTACGGGCTTTGCCCGCATCACCCGGCTGCTCGATGATGAGATGGCCCTGCCGATGGGCGGCGAAAGCATGGCGGAAGTCCACGCGCTGAGGCGCTAGGCGCCGGTCCAGCCATTTGGCTATTGAACACCCGGGCTTTGGCGGCGCGGGCATCATCTTTTTCGCACCGGAGTATTCCGGCGCGCCCTTCACCTCATGGGCCACACTGTGCTTTCATGCGGCGTTTCGCATGACCGGTGGGTGACGACCATCGACGGGCGGTCCGAACGTGGAGGGGTAGACAATGCCGAAACTGATCCTGGGAACACTCGGCGCTATCGTCATCGCCCTCATCTGGGCGGTCCTTGCCAGTTTGATGGGCGCGCCATCGATCGTGATCACGGTCGGCGCGGTCGCCATTGGGGCCGGCGTCTACACCTACGTCGACAGACGCTCGCATTGACAGTCCCCGGTCTGCCGCGCGCTCGACCAATTGCACGCCGGTGTTGACGCGTGCGGCAGCCGCGGCGGGCATTCTTCAAGGATGAGCTTGCTGGCCGCATAGAGGGCAAAGGCGCAGACCGGGCGCCACACGTCGGACTGGGCTCCCCGAGAACTTGGGAGATCGTCAAAGATCTTTCAATCCGGCCAATGTAGATCGAAACGGCGAATCTGTGGATTTCCGGTGGAACATCGTCGCCTCGAAACACTTCGGGCGTTGCACTGCCCCATCAGTGCACGTTCCCTTGTTCGGTTGGAACTGGCCGGCTGCCGAAAGGTGGCCGGCTTTTTTGTATATTAGCGGAACCTGAAATTACGGGGCTTGTTCTGCATGCGGCAGCGAGCCCCTCGCTGCTGGTCGAGGGCCGTAACCCTTGGCCGGGCCCGCATCGCTCCGCCAGTGGTGCGGGCCCACGGCCTCCGGTTTTTCCGGGCGTCTGGACTCGCTGATCCTCACCCTGGTCCGGCTATGCATGTCACTCAAAAAAAGGCTCGGTTGTGAGACAATGACATGCACACGCGGCGCGCTTTAGCACAATCATTCACAAAGCCGTGGGTTCAACTGTTGCTACCCTTCTTGGCTGGATTGTGCGAATGATGACTGTCCTTTTCACCGCCACCCCCTGAAACTCGGCTTTTGGATCGACGGTCTTCATCCGCCGGGGGTTTGTTGACCTGCAGGGGTTTTCTGGCGTTCTCGTGCGATGCGCCTGGCCCGCCCTGCCGGATCGTGTTCGGGTGTTTCTTCGATGTGGACATGATCACCGATCCTGCTGACGGCCCTGATGAGTGGTGTTGACCTTGGTGTTGGCTTGCTGCCCTTGGCGCTCCGGATCCGGCGCTCCGTGAGTGCCGTGCTGGGCATCATCGTGGCTAACCTGTCGCCCTTCTCCTCGACCCTTCTGGCTCTGGTTCTCAGGCGGCACGGGCGGCATTTTGCTCGACATCTGCATCTCCTTGGGTTGGTCTCGTGACTCCAAACCGTGATCGTGGGGGGAAGTTCCGTCTGCTTCGTCAGCACCTGTGATTTCGGTGCCGACGGAATCTGAGTCCCAACGCGGATTTCAACGAACGGCAGGGCCTGCGTTGCTTGTCGAGGACAGGCAATCTCTGGGCAGGCCCGCGTCGCCCCGCCAGTGATGCGGGCCTGCAATATAAACCTCAAGACTGGGCTGCTATCGCAGTTTATTGCGAGCTTCCGGCGACTTGCGTAGCGGGCTTCAGTGGCTTTCAGGAGAGCAGCGTGTTGTATCCGGTCGATTTCGAGCGACCGAAATACAGTGCTTGACCACGTTGCTGACATGATCGGTGATGGTGTCGCGCCTGGATCGCGGCAGCAGCCTCAGGTCCGCTCTCCCTGCAGCTGATGGCAGCTAAAACGACGTCAAAAGACCTAAGTCTCTTTGATCGCCCTCGCTGCTCGCACGAGCGATGACCAGTCAGCTCCCATGGCTGCGACAAGGTCTCGAGCATCTTCGTCTGATATTCCGGTACGGTCTACGAGCTTCCGTGCCAGCAATTCGAATGCCAATTCTATGATCGTCATAGCTCAGCCCTTACGAGAGTACCCGTGACGATAGCTTGCAAATGGGTCTTCCGCATTTGCACATGTTAAGCGACCATCACGAATGTCTCAGGTACCGCAGAATGTCTGCAGGACGCGCTCATCCGGGCGTGGCGGCTCAGCATAGCGTTCCATTCCCGGCTGCTCATCGAAGGGACGGCTGACGACCGTCAAGATCTCCTCGAACGGTGTGAAGTCGCCGCCCAACGCCGCCTGGATCATCGCCTCGATGCGATGATTGCGGGGGATGAATTTGGGATTGACGGATTGCATGGCTGCCCGGCGCGTGGCCGTGTCGGCTGCTTCGCTTGCAATGCGCTGGCGCCACCGCGCCGACCAGGCATCGAATGAGCCTGGATCCTTAAACAACTGCCGCGCCGTGCCTTGGCCGTCCGCAGCGTCGAGGTCATCGCCCAGGCGCCGGAAGCCGAGCGTAAAATCCGCTTCGCCGCGAGCCAGCACATCCAGAAAGTCGGCAGCGAGCTGCAAGTCGCCTTCCGCTTCGGTCAGCAGTCCGAGTTTTCTGCGGAAGCCGCGCTGCAACACAGCCTCATAGGAGGCCTGGAACGACCTCAGCACCTCTTCCGCTTCAGACACTGCTTCATTCTCGTCCGTGCTCATGAGCGGCAGCAGGGTCTCGGCAAAGCGCGCAAGGTTCCATGTGGCGACACGAGGCTGGTTGGCATAGGCATAGCGACCGGCGCGGTCTATCGAACTGAACACCGCGCTGGGGTCGTAAGCGTCCATGAAGGCGCATGGGCCATAGTCGATCGTCTCGCCCGAGATCGACATGTTGTCGGTGTTCATGACGCCATGGATGAAGCCGACCAGCATCCAGCGCGCCACCAGGTCCGCCTGTGCGGCGACAACGGCCTCCAGCAAAGCCCGGTACGGCCGTGCTTCCCCCGCCAGCTGTGGGAAGTGACGCTGAATGGCATAGTCGGCCAGTATCTTGAGCGCCTCGGTGTCGTGGCGCGCGGCGAAATATTGGAACGTGCCGATCCTGATATGGCTTGCCGCCACCCGTGTCAGGACGGCGCCGGGCAGCCGGACCTCGCGATAGACCGGGTCGCCGGTGAGCACCGCCGCAAGGCTTCGCGTCGTCGGAATGCCGAGCGCCCCCATCGCTTCGCTGACGACATATTCGCGCAGGACAGGGCCGAGTGCGGCGCGGCCGTCGCCGTTGCGCGAGAACCGCGTTGGTCCCGATCCTTTCAGCTGGATGTCACGGCGAACGCCGTTGACGTCCACCACTTCGCCAAGCAGCAGGGCGCGCCCGTCGCCAAGCTGAGGCACGAAGTTTCCGAACTGGTGGCCCGCATAGGCCAGGGCGATTGCTTGCAACCCTTCCGGAAATCTGTTGCCGGCAAGCATCGCCACTCCATCCGGGCTGGTAAGCTGGTCGGCATCGAGCCCGAGTTCCTCCGCGAGGTGCCGGTTGAACCGGATCAGCCGCGGTTCGGACACCGGCTTCGGATCTGTTTGCGCGAAGAAGCGCTCCGGCAATTGCGCATAGCTGTTGCTCAGGGCGGGAAGCCCCGTCTGAATGACCGGGGGTTGTTCAGCAGTCGCAGGTGACGTCATGACGAGCTGTCTCTGAAGAGGAGGGGTTCAACAGATCCCGTTTCGAGGAGCCTGTGTTCATTTGTTCATATAGGGACGCAACGTCGTTGGTGCCATCCGGATCCATCAGGCCGGCACCGGATACAAGCTGGGAACCACCCGCCTCAACTATCGAGGTTCGGGCTGCCGTGGGACGACGGGCCGTGGCGGAATCCAGAGCTGACGCCCGCATCGCCACTGTCTCCGAACTGAGCACCCGGCAATCTAGTCAGTGCGGGCGTGCAATGCCGGGGCGGCGTCTGCCTTGGTTGGCAGCGGCTCTCTCGGGGCCGCTCCCGGCGATGATTTCGAACCCGGTTCGACTCGCTCCTCGGCGATGAGCCGGGCGCCACGCTCATAGGTCAGGTAGCGCCAGAGCCACTGGATCGAGACCTGAACGCGGTGCTGAAAACCGACGAGCAGGTAGACATGGATGAGCGCCCAGGCAGACCAGGCGAACCAGCCTTTCAGTTTCAGCCTACCCGATTCGAACACGGCAGCGTGGCGGCCGACAATGGCCGTGTTGCCTCGATTGCTGAAGACAAAAGCGGGCAGCGTATCGCCAGCATCTATCCGGCGTGCCAGTGCCTTGCCGAGGTGCTCGCCCTGCTGCTTGGCGACCTGGGCAAGACCCGGCAATGGCTGGCCATTCCCATCGAGGGCCAGTGCGACGTCGCCAAGCGCGAAGACATCGGGATGGCCAACGACCTGCAGGTCGGATTCGACCTTCACCCGACCGCCGCGGTCGAGCCCGACACCAAGCTGGGCGACCAGCGGAGAAGCCGCCACCCCGGCGGCCCAGAGCGTCAAGGCCACCGGGATCACCTGGCCGCCGACGGTGATCTGATGCGCTTCGATCGCCTCGACCCGGTTGCCGAGCGCGACCTCGACGCCCAGGCTTTCAAGGCGCAGACGTGCATATCTGGAAAGCTCCGGGGCGAATCCGGCGAGCAGACG
>NZ_JAMYQZ010000046.1:0-49247 GCF_040321145.1 Mesorhizobium sp. M0514 | reverse complement strand
GCGGCTATCTCTCGCCCTACTTCGTCACCAACGCCGACAAGATGGTTGCCGAGCTCGAGGACGTCTACATCCTACTGCACGAGAAGAAGCTGTCCAACCTCCAGGCCATGCTGCCGGTTCTCGAAGCCGTCGTGCAGACCTCCAAGCCGCTGCTCATCATCTCGGAAGACGTCGAAGGCGAGGCTCTGGCCACGCTGGTCGTCAACAAGCTGCGTGGCGGCCTGAAGATCGCCGCCGTCAAGGCGCCGGGCTTCGGTGATCGCCGCAAGGCCATGCTGGAAGACATCGCCATCCTGACCGGTGGCCAGGTCATCTCGGAAGACCTCGGCATCAAGCTCGAGAACGTCGGCCTCAACATGCTCGGCCGCGCCAAGAAGGTGTCGATCTCCAAGGAGAACACCACCATCGTCGACGGCGCTGGCAAGAAGGCCGAGATCCAGGGCCGCGTTGCCCAGATCAAGCAGCAGATCGAAGAGACCACGTCGGACTACGACAAGGAGAAGCTGCAGGAACGTCTGGCGAAGCTCGCCGGCGGCGTTGCGGTGATCCGTGTCGGCGGCGCGACGGAAGTCGAAGTCAAGGAAAAGAAGGACCGCGTCGATGACGCCCTCAACGCGACCCGTGCGGCCGTGGAAGAAGGCATCGTTGCAGGCGGCGGCGTCGCTCTCCTGCGCGCTTCGGCCAACATCAAGGTCACCGGCGTCAATGCCGACCAGGCTGCCGGCATCAACATCGTTCGTCGTGCACTGCAGGCTCCGGCCCGTCAGATCGCTTCGAACGCAGGTGCTGAAGCTTCGATCGTCGCCGGCAAGATCCTCGACAACAAGGGCGCGACCTACGGCTACAACGCCCAGACCGGCGAGTATGGCGACATGATCGCCATGGGCATCGTCGACCCGGTCAAGGTCGTTCGCACCGCTCTCCAGGACGCGGCTTCGGTCGCCGGCCTGCTCGTCACCACCGAAGCCATGATCGCGGAGGCTCCCAAGAAGGAGTCGGCTGGCGGCGGCATGCCTGGCGGCATGGGCGGCGGCGGCATGGGCGGCATGGGCGGCATGGATTTCTAATCCAAGCTATCTGGCTTATGCATACGGAAAGGGCGCCGAGAGGCGCCCTTTTTATTTTGGAAAGCGGATGGTTAGGCGGCGCTGTCCGCCTGCCGCGCAACCTTGCCTGCAAGCACCGCCTGCTCGACAAGCGCCGCCACCTCGTCGGCCACCACCAGCACCGGTGCACGGTCGCGGGTGGCCCGCGCAATCACCATAAGCCCTTCCAGCGACGATTCGATCAGCAGCGCCAAAGCGTGCGCGCGGCGTTCGGGCACCCCTGCCCTGACGAAGGCCTGTCGCAGCAAGCCGATCCATTGCTCGAAAGCCGATCGGCAGAGTTCCGCCAGTTCCGGCACATCGGTGGGTGAATCCAGCACCACCGGCGCGATGGGGCAACCCAGCGAAAAATCATTGTCCTCCAGCATGCGCCCGACCGACTGGTAGATGTGATGGACGGCCACTGCAGGATCGCTCTCGGCTGCCAGTGCTTCGCCCAGCTTTTTCGTGACGTCGGCAACGCTGTTGCGCGTCACCTCGATGACCAGTTGGTCCTTGCCGCCCGGGAAATGAAAATAGAGCGAGCCGCGCGGCGCCCCGCTGGCGCCCAGAATGTCGTTGAGCGAGGTGCCGTGATAGCCGCGCTGCCTGAGCAACAGGCCTGTGGTCTCGAGTATGCGGGTGCGGGTGTCGTTGGCCATGTCAACCTCTGTCAGCAGTGACGCATTATAGGCCTTGCCAAGAATATGACAATCGGTCTATATAATATGTAGATCAGTCTATATATTAAGGAGAGTGACATGCGCAGCTACCGTCTTGGAGGGTTTGGTGGAACCGAATCCCTGGCGATGCGCGAGGAGGCGCGGACGGAACCGAAACCGCATGAGATCGTGGTGCGAGTCCGCGCCGCCTCGCTCAATCGGCGCGACACGATGATCCTTGGCGGCACCTATCCGTTGCCGCCGCGGCAAGGCATCGTGCCGCTGAGCGACGGCGCCGGTGACGTCGTCGCAATCGGCGATGCCGTTACCCGTTTTGCCGTCGGCGACCGCGTCACCGGCAGCTACTTCGCCCGCTGGATCGATGGCCGCATCAATGCCGGTCTGATCGACCAGCTCGGCTGTACGCTGGACGGCATGCTGACTGAGTTTGCCGTGCTCGACGAACAATGGGCGGCGCGACTGCCCGATCATCTGAGCTGGCACGAAGCGGCGACGCTGACCTGCGCCGGCGTGACGGCCTGGAACGCGGTGACCCGGACCCGGATTCCGAAGCCCGGTCAATGGGTTCTCACCATCGGTTCGGGTGGCGTTTCGCTGTTTGCTCTGCAGTTCGCCAAGTTGCTCGGCTGCCGGGTTGTCGCCATCACATCGCGCGCGGAGAAGGCCGACAGGCTGCGGGCGCTGGGCGCCGACCTCGTTGTCTCCAGCACCGACATACCGGAATGGGGCGGCTGGGCGCGCGAGCAGACAGGCGGAGTCGACCTCGTCGTCGAAACCGGCGGCCCGGCCACCTTCGCGCAGTCGCTGATTGCCAGCACGCTTTATGGACACATCGTGCTGCTGACGCTGCAGGACGCCAGTGGCAGATCGATCGAGATGCCGGCAGCGCTTTATCAGCGCAGCCTCGCCACCATCAGCCGCCTGTTCGTCGGCAGCCGCAGCAATCTTGAGGCCATGCTGCGCGCCGTGTCGCAGCATCGCCTCAAGCCCGTTATCGACAGGGTCTTCCCCTTTGCCGAAGCCCCCGAAGCGTACCGCCACTTCCAGCAGGGCGACGTGTTCGGGAAGGTTGTCATCGACTGCGCCTGACCCAATTGCCCGCTTTTCAACCCCGAATCAGGAGAACGACCATGACCATCCGTGAAGCTTCCGCAGAATGGCAAGGCACGCTGAAGGAAGGCGGCGGCCGTCTGCGGCTTGGCAGCGGCGTCTTCGAAGGCGCCTATTCCTTTCCGTCGCGGTTCGAGGACGGTCCGGGCACCAATCCCGAAGAGCTGATCGGGGCAGCACATGCCGGCTGCTTCTCGATGGCGCTGACCTTCATCCTCGGCCAGGAAGGCCACGTCGCCCGCACCATCCGCACCGTCGCCAAGGTGCATCTCGGCGCGACCGCCGCCGGGCCGACGATCACCCGCATCGAGCTCGAAACGGAAGCAGAGATTCCCGGCCTTCAGCCTGCCGAATTCCAGCGTATGGCGGAGACGGCGAAGACGACCTGCCTTGTCTCTCGCGCTTTGGCCGGCGTTACAACCATCACCCTCAAGGCCGAGCTGGCCGCCACCACTGCCACGGAACAATGAAAACCAGGAGGTATGAGATGAGCCAGGACAGCATCACGAGCATTCATCCGGGCGACCACTCTAGCCAGACGGCCGAGATCATGCGTCGCTTCAACGATGTGTTCCAGTTGCACGATCCGTCCGCGCTTGCCGAGTTGGTGGCGCGGGATTGCGTTATCGAAAACACCGTGCCGGCGCCGGACGGCGCCCGCCATGCCGGCAAAGAGGCATGCATTGACCTATGGTCGGCGATCGCCACCCAGCCCGGCACGCGCTTCGACCTCGACGAAACCTTCGTCGCCGGTGAACGGGCGACGATCCGCTGGCGCTACTTCATGGCCGACGGCAACTCCATCCGCGGCGTCAACCTGATGCGTGTCGCGGACGAGCTGATCGTCGAGGCGATGGGTTACGTCAAAGGATAGAAGCGTTGCCCGATACGGCACTCCCGTTCCCAGCCCGGAATCTCGCTCAAGTCGAGTTTCCGGGCCGGTTTTCTGGTCACTGGATGACGCGGTGCAGCTTCACCGTGGTGCTGGGACTGTTCTGGATGGTCTGGAAGATCACGCAATAGCGATCCGTGAGTTCGAGCAGTTGGTCGAGCTGGCTTTGGGGAGCGTCGGTGTCGATGTCGAACCGCAAGCGGATTTCCTTGAAGCCGACTGGAACACCCGCAGTCACGCCGAGCGTGCCGCGAAGATCGACGTCACCTTCCGCGGAAACTTCGGCGGACCTGATCGGAATTTCGAGCACGGCCGCCGCCGCGCGCATCGAGACACCGGCGCATGCGATCAGCGCCTCCAGCAGCATGTCGCCGGAGCACAGTTCCTGGCCGCTGCCCCCGGCCATCGGATGAATGCCGGCAAGCGCCAGCCCGCGTCCGGTCTCGACCTTGCAGGTCACGGTGGACGCGTCGGCGACGCCTTTGGCCTTCAAGGTGAGGAACGCGGCCTTCGCATCCCTGCGATAGAGATCCTTGATCGGCTCCTGCGTGGCGCGAAATGTTGCGATTTCCATGAACAATCTCCTGTCTTGAATTGTCGTTGTCAAAAATGGCGAGCAGTGGCCGGGCCTTATTCCGGCACCGCGATGCCGGAGCCGCCGAGCTCAGCCGGAAAGTCCCTGAGCTTGGGCAGCCCATCCTTCATCGGCAGCACGGTCTCAGCGTAGTTGACGTGAACCCCAGGCGTGAATTTCACGCCCGGTATCGTTGCCGCATAGACATCGACCAGGCCGAGCGGCGGATGATCGGTCATCAGATGACCACCGCATTTCGTGCAGAACTGGCGATCGCTCATTTCGGTCTTCTCGAATCCGGACAGGAACTCCGCGCCCTTGGTGACCTTGACGTTCTGAGGCTTCCACAGCGTGAAGGCGTTCACGGGAGACGCCGACCACGATCGACAAGAACCGCAATGGCAATAGCCCATTGCCTCGGCGGCTCCGTGCACTTCGATTTCCACGGCGCCGCAAAAACACCCGCCCTTATGTACCGTCATGACTTTTGTCCCTGGTTGGTTTCGACAGCACTCAGCGCCCACTCTCGGCAGCGCTTGAGCACCGGTGCAGGTTTAGGAGTTCTGGCCGCGAACTGAATGATACGGCGTCCGCCTCGCTTGACAGCGCGTCCGGAACTCGAAAGTGATGGCTCACCGGCTAGCCGGGTGCGGGACGAAACGGAATGGCCGGGGATGCTCTGTCTAACCTGTTGAGGACGGTACGCCTTACCGGCGCGACGTTTTTTGACATTGAGGGCCACGAGCCGTGGGCCGTCTGCTCGCCGGCGCCATCGTCCATCCTGCCGAAGATCCTGCCCGGTGCGGACCATCTGATCTCCTACCATGTGGTAACGGCCGGTCGCTGCTTCGCGCGCATCGTCGGCCAGGAAGCGATCGCGCTGGAGGCAGGCGAAGTCGTCGTCTTCACCAGGAGCGACCCGCATATTATGTCCAGCAATCCGGCGCTGCGCGCCGATCCGCCGACAGCCGACGTTCTCGACATCGCAACAGCCGGCCGGATGCCGTTTTACATCAACTGCGCCGGCGACGGCGCGACCTCGGCCAGGCTGGTTTGCGGCTATCTCGCCTGTGATGCACAGCCTTTCAATCCACTGCTCGAGGCTTTGCCGCCGGTGATCAAGGCCGGAGATGCCAAAGGCGATGGCGGCTGGCTCAGCCAGTTCATCAACCTGGCTGTCACGGAGGTGGCGCAAAAGCGCGCAGGCAGTGAAACGGTGCTCACCAAACTGAGCGAACTGATGTTTGTCGACGTGTTGCGCCGTTACTTGGAATCGCTGCCGCCACAAACCACGGGATGGCTGGCTGGCCTGCGCGATCCGCACCTGGCGAGGGCACTGGCGCTGATCCACGACCGGCCGGCGCATAACTGGACGGTGGAGGCGCTGGCGAAGGACTCCGCGCTGTCGCGCAGCGTGCTCGCCGAACGCTTCACCAGGCTGGTCGGCATGCCGCCAATGCATTATCTCGCCAAATGGCGCATGCAGATCGCCTCGGAGCTGCTCAGCGCCGGCTCCAGCAACATGGCCAGCATCGCCGCTGAAATCGGCTACGAATCCGAGGCAGCGTTCAGCCGCGCCTTCAAGAAGATGATCGGCCTTCCTCCCTCGGCCTGGCGTCTAGGCATCCGGACCGGATCCGGAACCGACGAAGAGTAGGCCGAGGCCTGGCAGCTCCTGTTCTATCGATCAGCCAGCGCCAGCTTGGCGCCGAGCATGACAAAGGCGCCGGCGAAGGTGCGGCGCATCCAGGTCAGCACCATCGGCCGCGACACGACATGGCTGCGGATCGAGGCGGCAAAGATGCCGTAAGCGACGAAGACGACGAAGGTCAGCAGCATGAAGACGCTCGAGAGCTCCAGCATCTTGGCAAATGCGTTCGGTTCGGTGGTGCTGACGAATTGCGGCAGGAAGGCAAAGAAGAAGATCGACAGCTTCGGGTTCAGGATGTTGATCAGGATACCGGAGGTGATGACCTTGGCTGCCGAGCGGGGTGCCGCGTTTTCATCGACGCTCAGGCCGCCCTTCTCCTTCAGCGTGTTCCAGGCCATGTAGAGGAGATAGGCGACGCCGAGATATTTCAGCGTCTCGAAGGCGACAGCACTTGTGTGCAGCAGCGCCGCCAGGCCGGTGATGGCGGCGGCCATATGCGGGATGATGCCAAGCGTGCAGCCGAATGCAGCAGTGATCGAGGCGCGCGCGCCTCGCGAAAGCCCGGCGCTCAGCGTGTAGAGAACGCCGGTGCCGGGCGAAGCTACAACGATCAGCGACGTCAACAGAAATTCGATGCTCATGATTCCTCCGACGCCCTGCCCGTGGTCGAAGCTATCGGGGGATGTGGGATGAGGCAAGGTGGGCGTCGGCTAGATCGTTGGCATCCCGTGCGCCTTGCGCGCCATCAGGCAATCGTCGCCGCCAGGCATGCAGGCGTGGCAGACGTCCGGGCGGATCTCGTAGATGCCGCAGGCCGTGTGCTTGCCGATCTCGCCCGTAAGCGCCGAACAGCGCACGCCCTCGCAGCGCATGCCGGACAGGTCGGCGGACACGAACTTTTCCGGAATCCGGTCAAGTTGCGCATCGTCCTCGGTCGAGAAGCGCGGCCATTCGGCCGAGTAGGAGCAGCAGGCGCCGCAGCTCTGGCAATCGAAAACCGGCTGGTCGTCCTGTTTTGACGACCGGATATCCCTGGCGGCCAACGCGACCAGCCCAGGCGCTGCGAGATTGCGATCGGCTTGGTGCGGCAAGGCGCTATTTCTTCTTGCCTGCCTTGCCCTTGGGCGTGGCGGCTGGCGCCTCGAACAGATCGGTCGCCGACGGTTCGGCGGCCTTCGGCGTGGCAGCGGGCTTGGCCTGCTTTGCAGTGGCAGCAGCCGGCGCTGCCGGCTGGTCCTTGGTGGAAAACTTTATGGCCATGTCAGTCCTCGTCGGAAAAGCGGGATGATGGTGCGCGCGGATTGCGCAAGCGGCCGATCAGCGCCGAGACCGCTGTGATGTTCATTTCCTCGGGCGACCAGTTCCTCGCCTCGGCAATGTGGTGCGCCGCCAGTTCGCGATGCGTGCTGCCGCTATAGGCGGCATCCTGGTAGGTCACGCGCTCCTGGGTCTTTTTGTCCTCGCGGACATATTCGACCAGATAGTTCGGGGCTTCGGCACGGCCGCGCACGCCGACGCGCACCTGGGCATCGCCATGCGCGCGCTTGCAGCGCTCGAGCTTTTCCAGCACACGGCGGACATATTCGATCGGCTTGTCCAGGCCCGGGACCATGGACGCTATGGTCGCATCGGCATCGATCGGCGTCGGCGGTACGCGCTTGGTGGCCATCAGCGTTTGCCTGCCCGCTTCGGCAGCGCCGCAAGGGCTGCGGCCGCTGCCATGTCGTCGGCTTCCTTTTCCTTGCGCAGTTCGCGCAAGCGCGCGGTCTTGGCTTCGCGCGCCTCGCTGACGGCATCACGCTCGGACAGGATGCGGTTGAGTGACATCGACTGGGTTTGCGTCTTGCTGAACAGCGAGCCGGCCTGGTCGGCGGTCTTGGATTGAGTGGTCAAAACTTTCTCCTGTCGGGAGCCTGGTGCCGATAGAGCGAGAGCGGCCTTCGATTACGACCAAAGCAATACGGCAGCGGGGCAGTATGGGCGGTTCAGATTGCTGGAGCGTCCCTTAGCACGTTCCGGCCGGCGTGCGGCGCACTTTTAGCGACATGACGCACAAAATGAAAAAGGCCAGGCACCGCCTGACCTTCCATGAAAGCGCCGCGCATCCAGTTGGATGCGCAAGGCGCTCCTTTCAGCCTTTCATCGGTGCCAGTACATCCGTGGTCACCGGAAGGCCGAATTCCTTATCAGGCCGCCTTCAACTGGTCGGCGGACATCTTGCCCGACTTGTTGTCGCGGGTCATCTCGTAGCCGAGCTTCTGACCCTCGACGATGTCACGCATGCCGGCGCGCTCTACGGCCGAGATGTGGACAAAAACGTCGGCGGAGCCGTCGTCAGGCTGAATAAAACCAAAACCTTTGGTGGCGTTGAACCATTTCACTGTGCCGGTGGCCATGAAGAACCCTTTCCCTGGCAAATATTCGTTCACCATCGTGCGACTGCACAACAGCGTTTTGTCTCGATTTTTGATGGGGAAGTTCGTCAAAGGCGCGCATGCATGCGCGGATAACAAAAGTCGGTCAAACAAATATCGACATATTTCTTATAGACTTCTCTTAGCGCCGAGTCAATTTCTGGTTTGGCCGCAGCCCAAATTCAACCTGAGGATGCCTGAGGCATAAGCCTCAACTGACGAGGTGGCGGAGCGCAAGGCGTTCCCAAAAAATATTCCACGCCCCGGAACCAATCTCAAGCCGGCGCATTTCCGTGGTGTCAGCAATTCAGAGAGCAATCTCGGTAATGCTGGCAAAAGGACGCCTCCCGCACATTAAACGGTGCGAGAGGCGTTCTTGTATGTGCCGTTGTCTGACACAATTCCCAAGGGAAAACGTTTGCACACTTTTCCTTAAACTTACGCTCGCCTACAGGATCGCGCTGATCAGCGGCAGGATCTCGTAGCGGAAACCGCGGCCGGAGCTCGACACCGGATCGCCGTCGGTGACCGCTCTTGCCTCGGCTTCGCTGCCGACACGCAGGATCAGCAGACCCCAAGGGCCGGCCGGGTCGGCGACCGGCCCGGCGAGGATCATGGTGCCCTCGGCAAGCTTGCCGCGCAGATAGTCGGCATGCCGGCCCATCAACTCCCTCTCCTCCTCCGTCAGGGTGAAGGCGAAGTCCGGCCGAGGCGGGATCAGCCGGCAGTGGAAGATTGTTGGCGCGGTAGTCTCACGCGGTCCATCATTGCTGGCCATCGGTCACTCACGGTGATGTCATTAGTGGTCCTATTCGTCCGGGCCGGGTTCCGGCCAAGTCTCCTTCGCCGCTTCCGCATACCAGTGCCGCATCGCCGGCGTTGCCAACACGGCGTCGACATAGGCGCGCGTGTCGGGCGCGAGTTCGCCGCCATAGGTGTCGAAGCGGGTGACGACAGGTGCATACATGGCATCGGCCGCGGTGAAATGACCGAACAGGAAGGGGCCGCCCTTGCCGTATTGTTCCCGGCACTGGCGCCAGATCGTTTCGATGCGCGCGCGCTGCATTTCGCCTTCGGCGTCGAGCGGCTTGTGGGCCTTCGGCCGGCGCAAATTCATCGGCCAGCCATAGCGCACCTCGCGAAAGCCGGAATGCATCTCGGTCGCCACCGAGCGAGCCAAGGCGCGGGCGCCGATATCCTGCGGCCAAAGTTTTTTCTCCGGAAACAGGTCGGCAAGATATTCAAGGATGGCAAGGGTTTCCCAGACGATCCTGCCATTGTGATTCAACACTGGCACAAGGCCGGTGGGCGAGACTTTCGCCAGAGCGGCAAAGGTCTCGGGCGTGCGCAGGCGCACGAAACCTTCCTCGAACGGGATCTCCAGATGCTTCATCGCCACCCATGGCCTCAGCGACCAGGACGAAAAGCACTTGTTGGCGATGATGAGCGTAAATTCAGCCAAGGCGGTCTCCCCAAAATTTCGTCACACTAGTCACACGATACGACGCGGCAAAGCGTTTCGGCGACCATATAAGCGACCAGATGCGACGATGATCGCCGCCCAGGGAACCTAAGCCAAGCCGGCCCGTTTGCCTCCTGCGAATGAATCCCCGGAATCCCAGGAGATGCAAAGATGGTGAACAAGGATCAGGTTGCCGGCGTGGCCAAGCAGGTCAAGGGCTCGGTCAAGGAAGCCGGCGGCAAGGCGACCGGCAACAGGCAGACCCAGGCCGAAGGCACGGCCGACAAGACCGCCGGCAAGGTGCAGAAGGTCTATGGCGACGTGAAGGACAAGATCAAAAAGGCGCTCTGATTCGATCTTGCAGGCAATGAGGAAGGCGGCTCAAGACCGCCTTTTTCTTGTCAGAGGCTGAGGCTCTTGCTGAAGGCGCTGGTGAACTTGACCCCGCCCTGGTCGCCGGCCGCCTCGCCCAGCACTACGTCCATGCTGTCCCCGGTTACCCTCACCAGCGCGAAGCCGCCCATATAGGCGGCCTTCGGCTTGAACAGGTCGAGGCCATCGCTTTTGTAGATCATCGGCACTTCGTGCTGATGGCCATGGAAGATGGCGATGACATTGTAGCCCTTCAGCGCCCCCAGCAGCGCCTGGCGGTCGGCCTCGCTCCACCAATGCGGCGCGCCTGCGCCGTCATCGTCATAGGTGCGCTTGGCCGGATCCCAGCGCTCGACCGAGAAAGTGTCCCAGCCATAGTGCTGGAACAGGATGACGGGACGGCCATCCGCCGCGTAGATCGCCAGATCCTGCTTCAGCCACGGCAGGCTGCTCACCGCGCCATGGCCGGTGTCGCCGGCAAAGCGGTGAGTCTGGACGAGATGCAGGCCGCCCCAGTCCCAGGAATAGCAGTCGGTGTCGACATCGTATTCGGTGGCCGGCACCGGCGGCTTGAAGAACACGCCGGGGCGGTGGTTGATCTCGACATAGTCGCGCAATTCACGCCGGTACCAGTCGACATGGGGCGGCGAGCCGTTCTGGTCGAGATCGTGATTGCCGAGCCCGACATAGACCGGCATGTGCACGCGATCGGGGCCGACGCCCTGTTGATAGCGCTGGCTGAACTGCAAAAGCTGCGTGCCTTCGCTGGGCTCGGTGATCTGGCCGCCGCCATCGTCGGTGATGTCGCCGCCGACGACGAGGCCGAGCGGCGCGCCGATGCGGCTGCCGGCCGAATGCAGGCCAGTGGCGACGCCGTCGATCTCGGCCGGCCATTGCCGGTCGGCGAGGCCGTTGAGAGCGGCGACATTGCGCAGCAAGGCGGCGTCGGTCTTGCCTTCCTCCAGGCAGTTGGGGCTGAGGCCGCTCGACATGCGGCAGGCATGGACGTCGGCGATGAACAGAAAGGTGGCGTCGATGGGCTGGATGCGCTTGCCGGTCTGGCCAAGCGCGGCGCGCGGCAGCATGCCAGCCATGGTAAGGCCGGCTGCCTGTGCGAGGAAATTGCGACGGGAGAGGACGAGCTTGCGATTCATGACCTGAAATTCAGCACAGCCGGCGCCCCACCGTCCAGTTGCCAGGAATGGCAGGTCGACACGGCACTGTGGCTCTGGCATTTCTTGGGTCATGCTGGCGCGTAGCAAATACAAGCAGAGGGGGAGGATTTCATGAGAGCCGTTTCGATAGGCGTGGTGCTGGCTGGGTTGCTACCGGCGGCTGCGGTGCATGCCGCCGATTGTGTCGACGCAAAATCGGCCAAGGCCGGCTTCGTTCTGGAAATGCCTGGCGTCCGCAGCGAGTTTCGGCCGGTGGCCGGCGGCATGGTGTCCGTCGCCAACAACTACGAATCGCAATCGCCGCAGACACAGTTCCTGTTTGCCGGCCTGGTCGAAGTGTTTCGCGACAGCGATACCGGACGGGTGGCGACGATTCCGTTTTCCGATCTGCGAAAACTGTTTCCGCTGAAGACGGGAGCCAAGAGCACGATCGAATTCGTCGAGCTGTCGCCGAACAAGCGGCCGAAGAGCACCAAGACGCTGAGCCTGGTCGTCAAGGGCAAGGAGACGTTCAGTGTCGGCGGCTGCAAATACAACGTGCTGGCCGTCACGGAGACCTTCAAGAACGGCGCCGGCGAGACGCTGGACACATTCACCGCGCTTTATGCTCCCGATCTGCAAGCGTCTCTCGCCCGGCGCTACGACGAAGGGACCAGCGCGGAATCGGTGAACGGTTACGAGACGATCAAGCCGCTTTCCAACTAGAACAGCGCAGTTCCGGCCTCAAGGTTTTCCCGGCCGCAGCAGGATCCTGCGACGCCGCTTCGCTCTGCTCGGGAATGGCGGCGTTGAGCTACCCTGAAGTTCGGCCAGGCAATCGCGCAGCACGCTGGCATCCTGTGCCGCCTTGGCCATCGACATGGCGCCGGAATAGGCGGCGATGGCGAGTGCCGCAAAGCGCTCGGGGTCGGTGCCCTGCTCCCTCCCCGACTGCTGGTCGGCTCGCACCTTGTCGGCAACCGCCTGACGCCATCCGGCAAAGATATCGTCCAGAGCGGCGCGGAAATCCGGGTCAGCGAGCGACAGTTCATGCGCCAGATTGTTAAGCGGGCAGCCGCGCACGAAGCCTTGCTGCTCAAGCTCGGTCGCCACCGCCTCGAACACCGCGCGCACGCCTTCGCGCGCCGAGCCTGCCGCCCGTACAGGGTTGATCCAGGTTTCATCGAGGGCCGCTGCCACGCGCTCCTCGATCACCGCCAGAGCGAGCGCCTTCTTGGTCGGGAAATGATGATGCAGCGCGCCGCCGCTGACGCCTGCGGTCGTCATCAACTCGCCAAGAGCGGATGCATGATAGCCACGCGCCTGGAACGACGCTTCCGCGACATCGAGCACCTTGTTGCGCAGCCCTTCGGGATCGTTGGTGCGTTTTCGCGGCGGCCCTTTCGGAGCCCGAGCAATCTCTGCTGACATTTGCCAACGATAGCAGATTGACAAAACAGGACAACCGGTCTGTTTTATAAACCGGATGATCATCCTGTTTTTTGGAGACGACACAATGACCGTACCCCTGAATGCGCCTGCGACGGCAAGCCTGCTCGCTTCGCCTGTCGTCGAGTTGCGGCAGTACACGCTGAAGCCGGGCCGGCGCGAGACGCTGATCGACATCTTCGACAGTCGGTTCATCGAAGGCCAGGAACACGCCGGCATGACCATCATCGGACAGTTCCGCGACCTCGACCGCCCCGACATGTTCGTCTGGCTGCGCGGCTTCGATGGCATGGAAGCCCGGAAGCAGGCGCTCACCGCCTTCTATGACGGGCCGGTGTGGACGGCGCACCGCGACGCCGCCAATGCGACGATGATCGATTCTGACGATGTGCTGCTCTTGAAGGCGGCATGGCCAGGCGCCGGCTTCGATCTGTCAGGCGCGCAGCGAGGCGCCATGCCGGCGGATGGAAAGCCGAGCGCAGACGATGGCTTGACCGGTGTTGTTGTCATCCAGATTCATCATCTGCGGTCTGGCGCCGAAGCCGATTTCGCCGGCAATTTCGAAACGGATGCCGTTCCGGTCCTTATCGGCGCCGGCGGACGGTTGCTTGGCGCCTTCATCACCGAGCACGCCGAAAACAGCTTTCCCCGCCTGCCGGTGCGCTTGAGCGAAAACGTCTTTATCGCGGTGACGGGTTTCAACAGTCCCGAGGCGCATGCCAGTTACGAAGCCGCAGTTGCCGCTTCGCCCCAATGGCAAGCGGCCGATGTGACCTGGCGGACCGAAACCTTGCGCCTGACGCCGACGTCGCAGTCGCTGCTGGGATCGGCACGCGGCCAACCGAAGTTCATACTGAGCGATAGGCCGGCGGCTTGACCGCCCTCGCCGATCGGCATTGCCTTCGTGACGCGGGCAACAGCGAGAGCATTCGATGCGACTTGGCCTTCAATGAGACTTTCTGGCAAACGAGCACTGGTGACCGGGGGCTCGGACGGCATCGGCCTGGCGATATCGGAAGCTTTCTTGCGCGAGGGCGCCGACGTGCTGATCGTCGGTCGCGACACCAGCAAGCTCGAGACCGCCCGCGAGACACTTGCGGCGGAGGGCAACGTCGGCACCCAGTCGGCCGATCTCTCGACCTCTTCCGGCATCGATGCCGTGGTCGATCGCGCGAAAGCAACCGGCCCACTCGACATCCTCGTCAACAATGCCGGCGTCGCTTATCTGGTGCCTTTCGAGACCGTCACCGAGCACCAATTCCAGCAATCCTTCGCGCTCAATGTGACGGCGGCGTTCTTCCTTACCCAGCGCCTGCTGCCGCATTTCGGCGCCGGCGCTTCGGTCATCAACATCTCGTCCTACTTCGCCAACAAGATGATCCCGAAGCGGCCATCGAGCCTGTATTCCTTGTCCAAGGGCGCGCTGAATTCGCTGACCAAGTCGCTGGCCTTCGAGCTTGGTCCGCGCGGCATCAGGGTCAATGCGATTGCGCCCGGCACGGTCGAGACCGCCATGCGGCGCAAGTCGATCGAAAACCTGCCGGCGGCAGCGCAGGCCGAGCTGAAAGCCTATGTCGAGCGCAGCTACCCGCTCGGCCGCATCGGCCAGACCAGCGATCTTGCCGGCATCGCCGTCTATCTCGCCAGCGATGAGGCGGCGTGGACCAGCGGCGGCATTTTCGCGATTGATGGCGGGTATACGGCGGGGTGACCGTTTGGACGGCCCTCTGCCTCGAACAAGCGGAGCACTTGACCAAACTTCCGATACCGCGTCTGTCTGCAGATTGAGCAATGCTTCAGACATTCGTGGTGCCATGCCGTCTATCGATCCACTGATCCTCTTCTACACAACGTTCTTCAGCAAACCCGTCGATATCGCGTCGATACAGTGCGAAATTCCCGGGCGGTGGACACTGGACAAACGACGGATTTCCGAGGCCGCGGCAGTCGTCTTCCATATTCCGAACTTTCGCGAAGTTGGCGATGCCTACAAATACCCTGGTCAATATTGGGTCGCCTGGTCGATGGAATGCGGCCAAAACTACAAGCGACTTGCCGACCCCAAAATCATGCGGCACTTCGATATCATCATGACGCATGAATCCCGGTCTGATGTCTGGGTACCCTACCTTCCGCGTGCGGTGTGGTGGAAAGATGCGCTGGCCAGACCAATCGTGCCGAAAACGGAAGAAGCGCCGGTCGCACTCTTCCAGTCGGCAGGCCTGAATTATAGCGGCCGAGTCGATTTGGCGAACGAACTGGCGCGCCACATCAAGATCGATTCTTATGGCCGATATCGCAACAACCGATCGGTCTCTGGCCCCGATCTGGGCTCGAAGACCAAGATCGAAACCATTGCGCGGCACAAATTCTGCCTGGCCATGGAGAACTCGATCGAGGCCGACTATGTCACCGAGAAAATCTATGACGCGTTCATGGCGGGCACGGTGCCGATCTACCTTGGCGCTCCCAATGTGGACGAGTTCGTTCCGGAGCACTCCTTTATTGACGCCAGTGCCTTCGCCAGCGCCAGCGATCTTGCAGCCTATCTCCAGCACCTGATCGCAACGCCGCAAGACTACGAGGCTTATTTCGACTGGCGCTCAAAGCCATTGCCCGACAATCTCGTCAAACGGGTGCAATCATTGGAAACACCCGCGTTCTGCAGACTGATGAGCGTCGTGCGCCAGCGTCTGGAGGCGCGGACAAGCACGCCTTCCGGACGGCGAACACTTCCGTTCGGCTATAGATCCTATCTCAGGACAAAGCTGCGCCGTTGGAGGAAAAAGGTTCCGAGCTGACGGTCCGCGATCAGGCGCGCTTTCAGCAAAATACGGAGGACAAAGAGCGTCTCTTGCGACGTCGAGACGGCTTTGACCTTGCCGCCATGCATCTTGGAAATCTCCGAGGCTATGTGGAGGCGCTCCCAGGGTGGACTTGAAATTCTCGGCTTCGCGATCCGAAGCTCGATCCGGATGCGATGCCGGATTTTGGTCGGGAAACTGAACAGAAGGACAAGTGCATAAGCTACCTCATCGCTGCTGTTGCCAGTGAGACGCCAGCACGGATGGTAGTTTGTGTGGCAGCGTCGCTCGTAGGTAGACGTGAATTGCGCATTGCTGATCCTGGGGGAAGTTTGCGTAGAGCAATCCGCCAGCTCGACATGATCTTATCGAGCTAAATCCGCAAGTTTCCGTCCACTTTATGGGATCAAGCCGCACTGAGGAGCAATTTCCTTCACACGAAAGTGGAGGGTGCAGGATCCCGAAGGGCGGCGCTACTGCTTCAACCGATTTACTGCCTGCCGGCCGCAATCTCTGCTTGAAGGCCATTGTGCAACGCGATACGCCGTTGCCGAATTCGATCGTCGGAGAGACAAGTGACCGCTGCCAGGACCAGAACCGAAACCGACACGTTCGGCCCCATCGAGGTTGCCGCCGACCGTTACTGGGGCGCGCAGGCGCAGCGTTCCCTCGGCAATTTCAGGATAGGCTGGGAAAAACAGCCGGCCTCGATCGTGCGTGCGCTCGGCATCGTCAAGCGAGCGGCGGCGGAAGCCAATATGGAGTTGAAGCGGCTCGATCCGGCAGTCGGCAAGGCGATCATCGAGGCGGCGCAAGAGGTGATCGACGGCAAGCTGAACGATCATTTCCCGCTGGTCGTCTGGCAGACCGGCTCGGGCACGCAGTCCAACATGAACGCCAACGAGGTGATCTCCAACCGGGCGATCGAACTTCTGGGCGGCGTCATGGGCTCGAAGAAGCCGGTGCACCCTAACGACCACGTCAATATGAGCCAGTCGTCGAACGACACCTACCCGACAGCCATGCACATCGCGTGCGCCGAGCGCATCGTGCACGATCTGCTGCCGGCGCTGAAGCATCTCCACGCTGCGCTCGAGGTCAAGACGAAGGCCTTCGCCCACATCATCAAGATCGGCCGCACCCATACGCAGGACGCGACACCCCTCACGCTGGGCCAGGAATTTTCCGGCTACGCCGCGCAGGTGGCCTCTTCGATCAAGCGCATCGAGATGACGCTGCCCGGCCTGCAGGAACTGGCGCAGGGCGGCACCGCCGTCGGCACCGGCCTCAACGCGCCGGTCGGCTTTGCGGAAAAGGTGGCGGCGCGCATCGCCGAAATCACCGGCATCACCTTCGTCACCGCGCCGAACAAGTTCGAGGCGCTCGCCGCGCATGATTCCATGGTGTTCTCGCATGGCGCCATCAACGCGGCGGCCGCCGCCCTCTTCAAGATCGCCAACGATATCCGCTTCCTCGGCTCCGGCCCGCGCTCGGGCCTCGGCGAACTGTCGCTGCCGGAAAACGAGCCGGGTTCCTCGATCATGCCGGGCAAGGTCAACCCGACCCAATGCGAGGCTCTGACGCAGGTCTGCGTGCAGGTGTTCGGCAACAACGCCTCGCTGACCTTCGCCGGCAGCCAGGGACATTTCGAGCTCAACGTCTATAACCCGCTGATGGCCTACAACTTCCTGCAGTCGGTGCAGCTGTTGGCTGACGCTTCGATCTCCTTCACCGACAATTGCGTCGTCGGCATCGAGGCGCGCGAAGACAACATCAAGGCCGCGCTCGACCGCTCGCTGATGCTGGTGACAGCGCTGGCGCCGACGATCGGGTACGACAATGCCGCCAAGATCGCCAAGACCGCGCACAAGAAGGGCACCACCTTGCGCGAGGAAGCACTGGCCACCGGGCTGGTCAGCGAGGCAGACTACGACCGGCTGGTGCGGCCGGAGGACATGACGCATCCGGGTTAAGCGATTCCAGGGGAAGTGCCTTCCTCGAAGCGCGCAGCCCTTCCTCTTTGGAATTGCGTCAACTAGAAATTCGAATTGTGTGGCGGGACAATTTGCTCCCGCCGCTGCTGGCCGCGACAAGAATTTTGCGTCGGTCGAACGATCCCGAAATGTACATCCTGTGAACAATGTGTCGCCGGACTGGCGGCTTTGGTGAACAGTCGGCTTGGTCTATCTGACCGGGACATCAACCCTTTTCGGAGAGCCACCATGTCCATCAACACTTCCGCTGCCGGCGCCGGCATCGCGTCCAACAGCTCCACCACCATCCTGCTCGGCCGCATCCTGCTCGCCGCCATCTTCCTGCTTTCCGGCTTCGGCAAGCTCACCGCCATTTCCGGCACCGCCGGCTATTTCGGCGCCATGGGCCTGCCGGTGCCGACCATAACGGCCATTGTCGTCGGCCTGATCGAATTGCTCGGCGGCCTTGCCGTGCTCGTTGGCTTTCAGACCCGCATCGCCGCCTGGGTGCTCGCGGTCTTCACCATCGCCTCGGCCTTTGTCGCCCATACCGGCTGGGCCGACCAGAACCAGATGATCCATTTCCTGAAGAACGTCGCCATCACCGGCGGTTTCCTGCTGCTGGCTTCCTCGGGCCCTGGCGCCTACTCGATCGACGCCAAGCGCGGCTGAGCTTTCCCTCCCAAGCCTGAAAAAAGCGGCGTGGAATTTTCCACGCCGCTTTTTCGTTGTCTGCCCAAGCGCGCGCCCGTCCCATCCCTGCTAGGATCGGTCTCGAAACAGCCGGCGGACAGACAACGGAGATGACCATGCCCCGCGATGCATTGCTTCTGATTTCCCGGCTGCTGCTCGCCGCCCTGCTCGTTCCCTCCGGCTACCACGCGCTCGCCGACATTGCCGGGACGACCGGCTATTTCGCCGGCCTCGGCATGCCATTGCCGACGCTTGCTGCCTGGGGCACCGGGCTGTTCGAGTTGATTGCCGGTCTCTTGATACTGGTCGGCTTTCAGACGCCGGTCGTTGCGATACTTCTTGCCGCTTTCTGCATCGTTGCAGGCTCCATCGGCCACTACGGCCAGGGCGGCGATGACCCGATGCTCACCTTCCTGCACCAGCAGATGCTGATGAAGGATATTGCTATCGCCGGTGGATTCCTGGCGCTAGCCATGGCCGGCGCCGGGGCCTTGTCGATCGACGGGCGCCGCGCCGCGGTCTGATATCGTCAAATATCGTCCCAGGTTGATCCCTCGCCGAGGCAGGTCGACCCCCACTCCGTCTCGGCTCCGCCGAGCCACCTCTCCCCCGATCGACGGGGTAGAGGAAGGGCTCGAGCCTATTGGTGCGAAGCAGCGACGGATTGAGGAAGCCGGTCCTCGAACGCGAGGCCGACGACGACATGGTTTTGCTGTCAGGCCGCGCCTACTTCACCGACACGCTCTGCCCACCCTCGACCGCCAGCACCAGCCGGCGGTTGGTGATCCGCGCCAGTTGCGCCAGCCGTCCGGCCGGGCGTTCGCCGTAAAGATCGGAAAGTGAGGCCGGCAGCACCAGCGCCAACGTGCCATTGCCGCGGTTTTCCCATTTCAGCCGCGGCATGACGCCGGGCATGGCCGCAGTCAGCAGATAGACGACGCGCAGCACCGCCGCCAGGATGCGGGCGCGCTCGAGATAGCGCGGCGTCGCCAGGCCGCGGATTTCCGGCGCCGCATCGTTGAACACGCCTTCGTGGCGGAACAGGCCGACCAGCGCCAGGAAGGCACGGCCGGGGTGATCGACGCCAATGAAGGAGGCGTGGGCAATGATGTTGAGCGACTGCTTGCCGCGATATTCCGGGTGTGCGCGCCAGCCTATATCGGCCAGCAGACAGGCAGCGTGGCGATAGCGCGCCTCATCCTCCGTCTCGTCGATGCCGAAGGCGGCAAAGGTCTTGTCCGTCCATTCGACAAGCTCATGCGCATGGGTGACCGAGCGCGACCGCAGCCGCGCCAGTTCCTCCGAAGCGGAGACCAGCGGATCGGCCTTCTGCTCGGCAGGGTCGAGCAGCGAATAGAGAAACCCTTCGCGCACGCCCAATGCCGAGACGATGATCTTCGACGGCTGCATCGCCGCCATGATCTCCTGCAGCACGACCGCGCCATAGGGCAGCAGCGAACGGCGGTTCTTCGACACACCTTCGATGCCCTTGACCTTCTCGATCTCGCCTTTCGCCACCTGCTTCAGGAAATTGGCGGCGCTTTCGACACCGATCTCATAGTGGTGCATGACGCCAAGCGGGTAGTTGGTCATTTCCATGTGCAGCCGGGCAAGGTTTCGCCAGGTGCCGCCAACGGCGTAGAAGGGCCGTCCCTGCCCGCCCTTCAACAATTTGGCGCGCGCCAGTTCGTCGCGGGTGATCTTTGTCGCCTGGGCGAGCGAATTCCTGGCCATGTCCTGCAGCCGCAGGCCACCCAGCGGCAGCGTGATGCCGTCGCCGATCGCCTCGCCATTGATGTCGATAAGCTCCAGGCTGCCGCCGCCAAGATCGCCGGCAATGCCATTGGCGGGGTGGAAGCCCGAAATGACGCCAAGCGCCGAATAATGCGCCTCCTGCCGGCCAGTGAGCACGCGGATCTCGGTCTTGAGCACATCCTGGGCGCGGTGGATGAAATCGGGGCCGTTGATCGCTTCGCGGGCCGCGGCCGTTGCCAGCACAAACATGTGCTCCGCACCCGCCTGATCGGAGAGCGCGCGGAAACGGCGGAACTCCTCCATCGAGCGCGTCACCGCCTCGGGGTCGAGCTTGCCGGTCGAAACGATGCCGCGGCCGAGGCCGGCCAGCATCTTTTCGTTGAACAGCAAGGTCGGCGAGCGCGCCAACCCTTCATAGACGACAAGGCGGATCGAGTTCGAGCCGATGTCGATGATGGACAGCGGCCGGCGATCCTGCAGCCGGCCTTGGGACGTTGAAATCATGAGCCGCTGTTCTTCTTGCGACGCTTGAACTGCGCGATGCGCTTGGGCGCATGCGACTTCAGCGCGTCACCCCGTCCCGACAGGCTCGGATTGGTCATGAAATATTCCTGCGCGTTGAACGGTTCCTCACCCTCATCCAGCACGACGCGCCGGGAGGTTCCGTCAGCCAATACGTCGAAACTTTGCTGGTTGTCCATGATGTTGCCCAGCATGATCTGGCCAAGGATCTGTTCATGCACCGTCGGATTGGTGATCGGCACCATGGTCTCGACGCGGCGGTCGAGATTGCGTGGCATCAAGTCGGCCGAGGCGATGTAGACGATCGCCTCGTCCGACGGCAGGCCATGGCCGTTGCCGAAGCAGTAGATGCGGCTGTGTTCGAGGAAGCGGCCGACGATCGACTTGACCCTGATGTTTTCCGACAGGCCGGGCACCTGCGGCCGCAGGCAGCAGATGCCGCGCACGACGAGATCGATCTCGACGCCGGCACGGCTGGCGTCATAGAGCGCGTCGATGATGTTGGGATCGACGAGCGCGTTCATCTTCATCCAGATGCGCGCCGGACGGCCAGCCAGCGCGTAGGCGACCTCGTCGGCAATGTGCTTGAGGATACGGCTGCGCAGCGTAAACGGCGAGATGGCGATCCGCATCTCATCGGTCGGCTCGGCATAGCCGGTGATGAAGTTGAACAGCTGGGCGACATCGCGCGCGATCGTCGGATCGGTGGTGAAGAAGGACAGGTCGGTGTAGATGCGCGCGGTCACCGGATGGTAGTTGCCGGTGCCGAGATGCACATAGTTGCGCAGCTTGCCGTCCTCGCGCCGCACTACTAGCGACATTTTCGCATGGGTTTTGAGTTCGAGGAAGCCGAACACGACCTGAACGCCGGCGCGTTCGAGGTCGCGCGCCCAGCGGATGTTGGCTTCCTCGTCGAAGCGCGCCTTGAGCTCGACCAGGGCGGTTACCGACTTGCCGGCCTCGGCCGCGTCGACCAAGGCGCGCACGATCGGGCTGTCGTTGGAGGTGCGGTAGAGCGTCTGCTTGATCGCCACCACCTCGGGGTCGGCCATCGCCTGGCGCAGGAATTGGACCACCACGTCGAAGGATTCATAGGGGTGGTGGACGACGATGTCCTTCTCGCGGATGGCCGCGAAACAGTCGCCGCCATGCTCGCGGATGCGCTCGGGAAAGCGTGGATTGTAGGGGGTGAACTTCAGGTCGTCGCGTGGCACGGCGACGATCTCGGAAATCTGGCTGAGCGCCAGCGGGCCGGTCAGAACGCTGATGCGGCTCGAAGAGACGCCAAGCTCGCCGGCGACGAACTCGCGCAATTCGCCGGGCATCGACTTGTCGAATTCGATGCGGATGACCGAACCGCGGCGGCGCCGCTTCAGCGCCGTCTCGAACAGGCGCACGAGATCTTCCGACTCTTCCTCGACCTCGATATCGCTGTCCCGGATGATGCGGAAGGTGCCGGAACCCTTGACCTCATAGCCGGGGAACAGCTTGCCGATATAGAGGCCGACAGCCTCCTCCAACGGAATGAAGCGAACGTGCTGCTTGCGGTCGGGCAGACGGATGAAGCGCTTCAGCGCCACCGGCAGGCGCAGAAGCGCGCTCATCTCCTCGCCATTCTTGCGATGGCGCAATTGCAGCGCCATCGAGAAGCCGAGATTGGGAATGAACGGAAACGGATGCGCCGGGTCGATCGACAGTGGAGTCAGCACCGGGAAAACCTGGTCCTGGAAATGGTCTTCCAGCCAGACTTTTTCATCCTTGGTCAGTGCATCGCGGGTGATGCTCTCAATGCCTTCCTTGTTGAGCAGCAACATCAGCGCCGAAAGGCTATTCTGCTGGTCCTCCTGCAGCCGCTCGACCTCGCGCAGCAATTGTTCCAGCTGCTGCTCCGGAGTCCGGCCGTCGGGGCTCTTGAGCGCAATGCCTTCGCGCACCTGGCCCGCAAGGCCGGCGACGCGGACCATGAAGAATTCATCGAGATTGGCGGCCGAAATCGACAGGAAACGGACGCGTTCGAGCAGCGGATGGTGCTCGTTCTGCGATTCCTCGAGCACACGCCGGTTGAACTGCAGCCAGGAGAACTCACGGTTGACGAACCTATCGGGGTTGCCGCCCTCGGGGCTCGCCACCTCGACATTGATGAATTCGCTCTGCACCGGCTTCAGTTCGTTCATGGTTCCTGCTCTTCCCCGCCAACCGTCCCTTGGAGCGCCGCTGGACGTGCCATGCCTCTAACACGCTTTTGTGACGCATGACCCTTCGGCGAAAACCATTCCGATTTCAGGGACATGCACTTAACCGGCTCACCGTATCCTCTGACAGGCTTTTGCGACAGTTTCATTTCATCGATCTTGCAAACAGGCCTGTTATGTTCCAGATGCTTTTCGACGAGATCAAGGAGACGACGATGGCAGGCGGTTCCATTCCCCACTTCCAGAACGATGCGGGCCATCCGGCAATCGACATCGGCGTCAAGGAATTTATGTGCACCGGCGCCAACCCGCCCTTCGACCACCCACATGTGTTTCTCGACATGGGCGACGACGATGAAAAGGTCTGCCCCTATTGCTCGACGCTCTACCGCTATTCGGCGAAGCTGAGGGCGACTGAAACGCTGCCGGGTGGTTGCCTTTATATCGACCAGGCCGCCTGATCCTTCCGCGACAAGCCCGATGGAGGACATCAGGTCCCGGCAGGTCATAATCGCCGGGGCCGGCATCGCCGGGCTGACCGCTGCCCTTGCCTTCGCCGGACGGGGTTATCCGGTAAAGCTTATCGAACAGGCACAGCACCTAGAAGCGGCCGGCGCCGGCATCCAGCTTTCGCCCAACGCAACACGCATTCTTGGAAAACTCGGCGTGCTCGACCGGCTGCTGCCCGCAGCGTTGCGGCCGGAAGCGGTCGTGCTCAAGGACGCCGGGACGCTGCGCGGACTGGCGCGGGTACCGCTTGGGCAAGCCGCCGAAGCGCGCTGGCAGGCGCCTTATCTCGTCGCTCACCGCGCCGATCTGCAGGCAGCGCTGCTGGCGCAAATGGCCGAACGGCCGGAGATTGAGCTCATCACCGGCGCCCGCGTGACCGGCATCGTCAAAGACGCGCAATATGTCGCCGTGACCGCCGAAGTGGACGGCCGCGAGATCGAGGCACGCGGCAAACTGCTGGTCGGCGCCGACGGCGTCTGGTCGGCAGTCAGGGCGCAACTCGCAGGCGAGGACTTCGTCAAAAGCCGTTTTTCGGGCGAACTCGCCTGGCGAGTCACGATCGCGGCCGAGAGCGCCGCCGGCGAAGCCTTTGTCGCGATCGGCGCCGCCGACTGCGTCACCACGTTCCTGCATCCAGGCTTCCACATGGTCGCCTATCCCGTCAGCAAAGGCCGGGCCTTCAATCTCGCCGCCTTCACCAAGGGCGAGCGCATGGCGGAAGGTTGGTCAGGCCATGCCGATCCCGCGATCCTCACGGCTGCCCTGCGCGGCACCGCGCCGGGCCTGACGAAGCTTGTGGCACTGGCCGGCCCGTGGACGGCCTTTCCGATCCACACCGTCGAACAGAAGCGGTGGACGAGCCCGCAGGGCATCGCGCTGATCGGCGACGCTGCGCATGCGATGACGCCGTTTGCCGCACAGGGCGCCGCGATGGCGATCGAAGATGCCATCACGCTTGCCGACGCTATCGCCGATTTCCCTGGCGATCTGCCCAGAAGTTTTCAAATCTGGGAAAATCTTCGGCGGCCGCGTGTCGCCAAGGCCGCGCGTCGTGGGGCCGTAAACCGCCTCGCCTGGCATGCTGCCGGCCCGGTGGCGATCGCCCGCAATCTGTTCCTGGCCATGCGCTCGCCCGACAAGCTCGCCGCCGACCTCGACTGGCTCTATGGATGGCGAGCGGACACTCGGCAGTCTAGATCGTCGACGTAGCGATCCTTCCCACCCCCCTCTGTCCTGCCGGACATCTCCCCGCAAGGGGGGAGATTGGATGTCGCCGTCGCCGTCGCCAAAATCGCCGGCGTTGCAGCAGGAGCGCCGCGGGCAAAACGGCTGATCTCCCCCCTTGCGGGGGAGATGGCCGGCAGGCCAGAGGGGGGTGCTGTCCCGCTGGCTTCAAAAGATCCAACACTGTCGCGGTGCGATGAAGGACTGCTAGTTATAAAACCGCATCGACAAGCCCAGCGAGGCCGGCAGCGGGTTCCACCAGCCGGTGCGCAGGCCGGCGGTGCGCAGGCCGGCGGCTGTCCAGGTGTTACAGCCGACAAGCGCGTTGAAATGGCCGTTCGCCTCGAAGAAGCGGTCGAAGCTGGAATAGGCGGCGTTCTCGATGACGACCGGACCATGCGGCCCTTGCTGGAAACTCGCGTCGATATAGTCGAGCAGCGCTGCAAAACGTTCCTCATCGATGTCGAAACCGGTGACAGCAGGGTGCGGCTCGGCGATGGCCCCGGCGATATCGACATGCATGACCGAGGCGTCCAGTGTCAGCGCCTTGAGGACGGGCACTGTCTTCAGCTGCGACCAGCTCGGCGTCTCCAGATAGAAGGCCCGGCCGCCCCAGCCAAAGACGATGTAGCGCACTTCCGGGGCGTCGACAGGGATGCCGGCAGCGACCAGGAAATGGAAGCGCCGGCGCACCTCGTCATCGACGGGAATGGCGATGTCGGTGTGGATCGGATTCTCCAGCACCAGAATATGGCGCGTGCCCTCACCCGCCGCTGACGCCGGCCACAGCGGACGCGGCACCAGCGTGCCGAGCGTGGCAGCGAGCGCGACCACGATAATCAGCATGGCCACGAAACGCAGGGCTTTTCTCATGCGGCGGCGGCTTTGTGTTTCAATGGAGAAGATCAATCCCGACCCCAGATAGCAAAAGAGCCCGGCCGCATTACGGCCGGGCTCTTTTGCTTCGCATGAAAATGCTCAGTGCAGGATCTGCGACAGAAACAGCTTGGTGCGCTCGTGGCGCGGATGGTCGAAGAACTCGGCCGGCGTGTTCTGCTCGACGATCTGGCCCTGATCCATGAAGATCACCCGGTTGGCGACTTTGCGGGCAAAGCCCATTTCGTGGGTGACGCACAGCATGGTCATGCCTTCCTCGGCCAGGCCCACCATCGTCTCCAGCACTTCCTTGATCATTTCTGGATCGAGCGCCGAGGTCGGCTCATCGAACAGCATGATGCGCGGGTTCATGCACAGGGAACGCGCGATCGCCACGCGCTGCTGCTGGCCGCCCGACAGCTGGCCCGGATATTTGTTGGCCTGTTCGGGGATCTTGACGCGCTTGAGGAAGTGCATGGCGATTTCCTCGGCCTGCTTCTTCGGCGTCTTGCGCACCCAGATCGGTGCCAATGTGCAATTCTCCAGGATGGTCAGATGCGGGAACAGGTTGAAGTGCTGGAACACCATGCCGACCTCGCGGCGCACCTCGTCGATCTTCTTGAGATCGTTGGTGAGTTCCTTGCCGTCGACGATGATCTTGCCCTTCTGGTGCTCTTCCAGCCGGTTGATGCAGCGGATCATGGTCGATTTGCCCGAGCCCGAAGGACCGCAGATGACGATGCGCTCGCCGCGCATCACCTTGAGGTTGATGTCCTTCAGCACATGGAACTCGCCATACCATTTGTGCATGCCGATGATGTCGATTGCGACATCGGTGGTCGAGATGTGCATCTTCTTGGCATCGACCTTGATCTCTTCGGCGCTGACGGCGTTTTCTATGACCATGGCAGGTTCCCCTTTTTGTTCTGTCTTTTAGCTATGATGCATGTCGTTGTCCCAAAACCGCTAAACACTTTTGGGCGACATGCATCAACGTTTGTGGCCGGTGTCGAGCCGGCGTTCCGTGTACATCGAATAGCGCGACATGCCGAAGCAGAACAGCCAGAAGACGAAGGCTGCAAAGATGAGACCGGATCTCGCGGTCTGTGGCGTCGCCCAATTGGCGTCCGAGAAGTTCTGCTTGACGACGCCAAGCAGGTCAAACATCGAGATGATGATGACGAGGCTTGTGTCCTTGAACATACCGATGAAGGTATTGACGATGCCGGGGATGACCAGCTTCAGTGCCTGCGGCAGCACGATCAGCACCATCTTCTGCCAGTAGCCCAGGCCAAGCGAATCCGCACCCTCATACTGGCCCTTGGGGATCGCCTGCAGGCCGCCGCGCACCACTTCGGCCATATAGGCGGCGGCAAACAGCGAGACGCCGATCAGCGCCCTGAGATATTTGTCGAACGAAACCCCGGCGGGCAGAAACAGCGGCAGCATGACGCTGGCAAAGAACAAAACGGTGATCAGCGGGATGCCGCGAACGAACTCGATGAAGACCACGCACAGTGTCTTGACGATCGGCATCTTGGAGCGCCGGCCAAGCGCCAGCACGATGCCCATCGGCAGCGACACGGCAATGCCGACAAAGGACAGGCTCAGCGTCACCAGCAGCCCGCCCCATAGCTGGGTCTCCACATGCGGCAGGCCGAAGATGCCGCCGACCAGGAGCACGAACGCGATGATCGGCAGTGCCAGGAATAGAAGAATGGCGTTCAACCCCTTGCGCGGCACGCGTGGCATCAGCAACGGGACCAGCAGCGCCACGAACAGGACGGCGACCAGGATCGGCCGCCAGCGCTCTTCCAGGGGATAGCGGCCAAGCATCAACTGGCCGAACTTCGCGTTGACGAAGGCCCAGCAGGCGCCTGACCAACCGTCCGGCTGGATGCCGCCTTGCGCCACCGTGGCGCATACAGTCCGGTCCGGCCCCGTCCACTGGGCGTTGATGAAGGCCCAGTTGACGATAGGCGGCACGATCATCACCACCAGCGCAATAGCCACTACAGTCAGGATGACGTCGCCCACCGAACCGATCAGGTTCTTGCGAACCCAGGCCAAAGGCCCTCGCACGCCGGCCGGGGCTTGTTGAGCGAGTGCCATTTCGGTCCGCACCCAGGAGGTATCATGTTCCTGCATGGTCTTACCTCTCCACCAGCGCCATCCTGGCGTTGACCACATTCATCACCGCCGACGTCACCAGGCTGATGATGAGATAGACGACCATCATGATCAGCACACCCTCGACCGCTTGACCGGTCTGATTCAGCACTGTGCCGGCGATCGCCGTCAGGTCGGGGTAACCGATGGCAATGGCCAGCGACGAGTTCTTGGTCAGGTTGAGATACTGGCTGGTCAGCGGCGGGATGACGATCCGCATGGCTTGGGGAACGACGACAAGCCGCAGGATAGATCCCGGCCGCAGCCCCAGGGCGCCAGCCGCTTCGGTCTGACCCTTGCTGACGCCGAGAATGCCGGCGCGCACGATCTCGGCGATGAAGGAGGCCGTGTAACAGGACAGCGCCAAATAGAGAGACAGGAACTCCGGCCCGATCTGAAAGCCTCCGGTCAGGTTGAAGGTCGATTGTTTTGGAAAGTCGAAGCTCAAGGGAAAGCCGCTCAGCGCATAGGCCAGGAGCGGAAGGCCGACGATCAGCGCCGCCGAAGTCCAGAATACGGGAAACTGCTGGCCGGTTGCCATTTGCCGCTGGCGTGCCGTGCGCGCGACAAAAAAAGCCATGGCGATGCCGACAAGCAAGGCGACAAACATCAGCCAGGAGCCGTCGCCCCAGATAGCGCGCGGAAAATAGAAACCGCGTTGGTTGAGGAAAGAGCCGAACGGCAAATTGAAACTGTCGCGAGGCGCCGGCAGCACCGCGAGCACGCCTGAATACCAGAAGAAGATCACCAGCAGCGGCGGGATGTTGCGGAACACCTCGACATAGACCGTGCAAATCTTGCGAACCAGCCAATTGCGCGATAACCGGCCGACGCCGACAATGAAGCCAATGATGGTCGCGGTGATAATGCCGGCAACGGCGACGATAATGGTGTTGATAAGCCCGACGACAATGGCCTGGCCATAGGTCGAATCGGAATCATAAGCGATGGGCCTGACTGGAATGTCAAAGCCTGCTCGGTTGTTCAGAAAGCCAAAACCGGAAGTAATATGCAGGCGCTGCAGGTTGACGATGACGTTGTGGACGATCCACCAGACGCCCGCCACCAGCAAGATGACAACCACCGCCTGGAAGAAAAACCCGCGGACTTTCGGATCGTTGATGAAGGAACCGCGGCTCGGCTCCTCGCGAAGAACTTCCTGCGACGCCATTGCTCATCCCCTGGAAAGAGAAACCGGAAGGCAGATGATCTGCCTTCCGGATCACATTTCGATCAGCGGATCGGCGGTGCGTATTGCAGGCCGCCCTTGGTCCACAGCGCATTGATGCCGCGCGCGATCTTTAGCGGGCTGCCGGTGCCGACATTGCGCTCGAACATCTCACCGTAATTGCCGACTGCCTTGACGATGTTGACGACCCAGTCATTGCTCACGCCAAGGTCGGTTCCGATCTTGGTTTCGGCTTCCTGACCGAGCACGCGCTTGATCTCCGGATTATCCGAGGTCTTCATCTCTTCGACATTGGCCTGGGTGATGCCCAGTTCCTCTGCCTGCAACAGGGCGAAGTAGGTCCACTTGACGATGTGGTACCACTGGTCGTCCCCCTGGCGTACGGCGGGGCCGAGCGGCTCTTTGGAGATGATCTCGGGCAGCACGACATGGTCGGCCGGCGCACTCAGCGTCAGGCGGATGCCATAGAGGCCGGATTGGTCGGTGGTGTAGACGTCGCAGCGGCCGGCGTCATAGGCAGCGTTGACCTCTTCCAGCTTTTCGAAGACGACCGGGTTGTACTCCATCTTGTTCGCCTTGAAGTAATCGGCGAGGTTGAGCTCGGTGGTGGTGCCGCTCTGCACGCAGACTGCCGCACCTGAAAGCTGCAGCGCCGAATTGACGCCAGGCAGTTTCTTAGCGTTGATCATGAAACCCTGGCCGTCATAATAGGTGACGCCGATGAAGTTCAGGCCAAGCGCGGTATCGCGATTGATGGTCCATGTGGTGTTGCGCGACAGGAGATCGATCTCGCCCGACTGCAACGCGGTGAAGCGCTCCTTGGCGCTGAGCGGCGTGAACTTGACCTTGGAGGCATCGCCGAAGACTGCACCAGCGACAGCGCGGCAGAAATCCGCGTCGATGCCTTTCCAATCGCCTTTGTCGTCAGGCGCCGAGAAGCCGGCCAGGCCCGTCGAGACACCGCACTGGATGAAGCCCTTCGCCTTGACGGTATCGAGCGTTGTCGCCGACGCGGCCGAAGCCATCCATCCAAGCGCAGCGGCACCGAGAATGCCAATTGCAATATGTTTCATAACCCACAGACCCTTTTCTGTTTTCAGGTAAACCCTGATCCTCAGGCAAATCCTGATCTTTTCCCGCGTGAACCCGGCTCCCATCCGGCTCATTCCGGAACCTCGCGTCGTAACCGACGCCCGGCCCCTCCCATTCACGAACTGCATCGAAGGCGATTATCTCTGTGAGGTCAAGGGAAATGACCGTTTCACGACAGCTTTGAAAACCAATTGCCGCAAATGCTGAATTGCGGACAATACCCTCAGGAAAGCAGCAAGCCCCGCAAACAAAAACGGCAAAGTCCGTCGACGCTAATCCACATCCACTCATGAAATCCGCGGCTCTGGATTGCCACGCGTTCCAGAGACTATTCACAGGGGAATTGGCCTATGCAAAGGGCACCGCGTGGCGGGCGCCCGCTGTTGCACGGCCAATGCCGCCGCTCTATGGCTAGCGCTTTCACCACAAGGCGAAGAGCAATGGCGACTGACGGCAACGAAACGGGTATCAACACGCGGCTTGCCCATTCGGGCAACAATCCGCACGACTATTTCGGCTTCGTCAATCCGCCGATCGTGCATGCCTCGACCGTGCTCTATCCCAATGCGTCGGTGATGGCGGCGCGCAGCCAGAAATACACCTATGGCACACGCGGCACGCCGACCACCGATGCGTTGGCGCATGCGATCGACGCGCTGGAAGGCTCCGCCGGCACAATAATCGTGCCGTCGGGCTTGGCGGCGGTGACCGTCCCGTCGCTGGCGTTTCTCTCGGCAGGCGATCACATCCTGATTGTCGATTCCGTCTACCATCCGACCCGCAATTTCGCCGACACGATGCTGAAGCGGCTGGGTGTCGAGGTCGAGTATTACGATCCGCATGCCGGCGCCGGCATCGCCAGCTTGATCAAGCCGAACACCAAAGTCGTGTTTACGGAATCACCGGCCTCCAACACCTTCGAGGTGCAGGACGTTCCGGCGATCGCCAAGGCGGCGCATGAAACGGGCGCCATCGTCATGATGGACAACACCTGGGCAACGCCGCTCTATTTCCGTCCGCTCGACCACGGCGTCGATATCTCGATCCATGCGGCGACGAAATATCCGGCCGGGCATTCGGACGTGCTGCTGGGCACAGTGTCTGCCAATGCCAACTGCTGGAAGCAGCTTTGCGAGACGTTCTACACGATGGGCTGCTGCGCCGGCCCCGACGACGTCTACCAAGTCCTGCGCGGCCTGCGCACGATGGGCGTTCGGCTGGATCACCATCAAAAGAGCGCGCTTTCGATTGCCACCTGGCTTGAAGGCCAGCCCGGCGTGGCCCGCGTGCTGCACCCGGCGCTTCCCAGCCACCCCGACCACGCGGTGTGGAAGCGTGATTTTTCCGGCTCGAGCGGCATCTTTTCCATCGTGCTCAAAGGCGGCGGCCAGAGACAGCAGCATGCCTTCCTCGATGCCTTGAAAATCTTCGGTCTCGGCTATTCCTGGGGCGGCTATGAGAGCCTTGCCGTGCCGGTCTTCCTCGGCGACCGTACCGTCGCCAAGGGCCCCTATGACGGCCCGCTGATCCGGCTGCAGATCGGACTCGAGGATGTCGAGGACCTCAAGGCCGATATCCTGCGCGGGCTGGAAGCGGCCGCTGCGGCATGACACCAGCAAACTTGCCAAGCTGATTCCGCTAGCCGGCTTAACCCGTTGAACGGATTGGCGAGCGACTTTCGTAGGACGATCGACCTCGCAACCCGCTCATGGGTCGACCAAGCGCAATGTTATTTCCCCAACGCGCGCTTTTTCGGATCGGTTTGACTTTCAAAATCGTCGGTCCAACGCCATTGCAGGCGCTGCGCGCACAATTCCAGCCGGACTGAGCTTGCCATGGCCTTTCGTCTCTTTGTCCCCATTCTCGCCGGCGCGACGCTGCGCGAGCGCCTCATCGCCTGCATCGGGGCGATGATCGGCATTGCGCTGACCGGCGCGATCGGCGCGCTGGTGCTTGGCAATGGCCCGCATGTGCCGCTGCTGGTGGCGCCGATGGGGGCGTCGGCGGTGCTGCTGTTCGCGGTGCCTGCAAGCCCACTGGCGCAGCCATGGTCGATCATCGGCGGCAATACAATATCGGCGCTGGTCGGCGTGATCGTGGCCCATTTCGTCCATCAGCCCGTTCTCGCCACGGGCATTGCCGTGGCGATGGCGATCGCCGCCATGTCGTTCTCACGCTGCCTGCATCCGCCGGGCGGAGCCGCCGCACTGACCGCCGTGCTCGGCGGGCCGGCCGTGATCGGTGCCGGCTTCCTGTTTCCGTTCGTGCCGGTGGCGCTGAACTCCATGATGCTGGTCGCGCTCGGCTATGCTTTCCACAGGCTGTCGCGACGCAGCTACCCGCATGTGCCGGCCCCTGCCCCGAAAAGCACGCACGGAACCAGCGATCCGCCGGCTCAGGAGCGCATCGGCTTCCGGGCCGAGGACATCGATGCCGCGCTGGCTGCGCTCGACGAGACCTTCGACATCGACCGCAACGATCTCGAACAACTGCTGCGACAGGTCGAACTGCAAGCGACGATGCGCGCACACCGAACCATGTTGTGCGAGGACATCATGTCGCGCGACGTGATTTCGGTCGATGAACACGCGTCCGCCGATCGGGCGCGTCATCTGCTGCTCGACCACAATATCCGCACGCTGCCGGTTGTAGACAAGGACGCCAGGCTGGTCGGCACCGTTGGATTGAGGGAATTGGCGCGAGCCGACGAAGCCGTCGGAAGCGTTACGTCGACAGCGTCTACCGCCGCCGCCGGTACGCCCGCCATGGACCTGCTACCGGTGCTCACCGACGGCCGCACCCATGCAGTCATCATCGTGGACGGGGACAGCCGCATCCTTGGCCTGATCACGCAGACCGATCTGCTTGCGGCAACGGCACGAGCGCAGGCTGCTGACAAGCCGCTGGCGGAAGCAGTATTCTAGGCGCCGTCGGAGCCGCGCGAAAATGGCCGGGAACCTTTTGCCGGCGATGTCATCCAATGTCTTGATGAGGTTTCGAACGGGGATTGGATCGAGGAACTGGCCATGCCTGCTATGTCTCTACCAATGCCCACTGCTGCCTCAAGCGAGATGCTTCTCGTGCGCCGCGCGCTGGCACGCGAAGGCAACGCCTTCCGCATCATCATGAAGACCCATAATCAGCGGCTCTATCGCATCGCTCGCGGGGTGGTGCGCAACGATGCCGAAGCCGAGGACATCGTCCAGGAGGCCTATGTCAGAGCCTTTGCCCATCTCGATGCCTTTCGCGGGGAGTCCTCATTGGCCACCTGGCTGTCGCGCATCGTCATCAACGAGGCGCTCGGCCGTCTGCGCAAAAGGCGGCGGACGGTGGCGAAAAACCCGCAAGCCGAAATCATCCAGTTCCCCCTCAATCCCAGCGACGATCCGGAGCGGACGATGGCGCAGCGGCAGATCCTCGAGTTGGTGGAACGGGCGACCGACAGCCTACCCGATGTTTATCGGACGGTGTTCGTGGCGCGGGTTATCGAGGGGCTCAGTATCGAGGAGACCGCCGAGCTGCTTGGCGTGCGGCCGGAAACCGTCAAGACAAGGCTACACCGCGCCCGCGCCCTGGTACGCAAGGCACTCGACTACCAGATCGGGCCGGTGCTGCTCGACGCCTTCCCGTTTGCCGGCCGGCGCTGCGACAGGCTGACCAGCGCCGTCATGCAGCGGCTCGGCCTGGAGAGCTGATCATCGGCTGATTTGGCCGATTTCCCCGGGAACGTTTGCCGCCGCTGCGCATCCAATGACCGTCAACTGAAAAACATGGCCCGGCGCGATCCCGCGTCCGGGCGAAGGAGATGCCATGCTTACCCGACACACCGCCGCCCTCGCTGCCTTGCTGCTGCTTGGCGCTGCCCCGCTCGCACAAGCCGCCGACAAGCCGACGGACCCGCAGATCGCCCACATCGCCTACACGGCAGGCGTCATCGATGTGGAAGCCGCCAAGCAGGCGATCAAGAAATCGAAGACCAAGGAGGTCGTGGATTTCGCCAACGACATGGTGCGCGACCACGAAGCGGTCAACGCGCAGGCACTGGAACTGGTAAAGAAGCTGAAGGTGACGCCGGAAGACAACGCAACCAGCCAGGCGCTGACCAAGGCTGCGGCCGAGGAGCGGGCGAAGCTCGCCAAACTCGACGGCGCAGCCTTTGACAAAGCCTATGTCGACAACGAGATCGCCTACCACAAACAGGTCGACGGCGCGCTTGAAACCCTTTTGATCCCATCGGCCAGTAATACCGAGTTGAAGAGCCTGCTGGAGACCGGCCTGAAGATTTTCCAGGGCCATGAACAGCACGCCGAGCATGTTGCAGGTATGCTGAAGTAAGGACCAGGCCATGTCGAAACGGCAGCTGTGGATTGCACTGGCGCTGGTCTTCGGGACCTCACCCGTGCAGGCCGAAACCATCCAGGTCACCATCGACAAACTTGTCTTTTCGCCGGCCACCGTCGACGCGAAGGTCGGCGACACGATCAAGTGGGTGAACAAGGACGTGTTCGCACATACGGCTACGGTCAAGGGTGGCTGGGAAGTGATGATCCCGCCGAAGACAACAGCGAGCCTGACCCTGCGGAAGGCGGAAGCGGTCGAATATTTCTGCCGCTTCCACCCCAACATGAAAGGTCATGTGGCCGTGACGGCGCCTTGATCCAGGTCCGCAAGCCCGTCCTGCTGCGTTGAGGCTCGCCTGGCTTCATCCGGCCGGGTGATGTGTGTCCACGAGCCGTCACAGCCCGGCTGGCGCCGTGCGATCCAGGCATCCAGCCCTTCGCGCAGATCAGCGGTCGGAGCCATGCGGGCGAACTGCTCGGCCTCGACAGCCAAGCCATCCGCGATGCTCTGGTTCAGGCCGCGCGCCACTGCTGTGAGGATCGAGGCAATTGCTGCAGGAGAATGCCTGGTCACGCGCCGGGCGAGATCAATTGCGGCGGGCATCAGCTCCTCATGCGGCACCACCTGATTGACGAGGCCGAGTTCGAGGGCGCGCGGCGGCGGGAACCAATCGCCGGTCAACAGCAGCTCGAGCGCCCGCTTGCGCCCTGCCAGCCTCGGAAGCCGCTGCGTGCCGCCGAAAGCAGGCGGCATTGCAAGGTTGATCTCAGGCTTGGCGAACAAGGCGCGGTCGCTGGCGATAGCGAGCGGCACGGCTTCGGTGATCTCGCAGCCGCCGCCGAAGGCGATGCCGTTGACGGCGGCGATGACGGGCTTGCGGAATGCCTCCAGCCTTGCAGTCAGCCGCTGTCCGCGCATGACGAAGTCGCGCAGGGCAACGTCGACGCCGATGGCCACGCTGCCTGAGAATTCAAGGATGTCGGCGCCGGCGGAGAAGGCGCGCGCTCCTGCTCCAGTGAGGATGATGGCGCGGATGGCATCGTCGGTCTCGGCGGCATCGAGGAGCGCAAGCAGGCGATCAATCAGCGCATAGTTCAAGGCGTTGAGCTTTTCCGGCCGATTAAGTGTGAGGATGGCGATCCCGTCGCGGGCCTCGGTGAGCACAAGCTCGGTCATGTCTTTTCCTTCCCTGTGTTTGTCGACCGGAGAGGATCAGGCTTTCGGTTGTATGTATATTCACTAGTCGGTATACTTGCCCTATGAGCGAAGCACCGAACCCCACCCGCAAACGCATTGTCGATGCCGCAACGAAGCTGTTCTATGCCGAGGGGATCGGCCGCGTCAGCGTCGATGCAGTGGCGGAAAAAGCCGGGCTGACCAAGCGCACGCTCTACTATCATTTCAAGAGCAAGGACGATTTGATCGCGGCCTATCTCGACGGTCGCGACCAGCCGAACCTCAAGCAGATGGCCGGCTGGTTCGAGACGGCCGAAGGCGATGTCGAGCGCAAGGTCGAGGCGATTTTCACCAATCTGGCGCGCGTGGCGAAGCACCCGAAATGGAGAGGCTGCGGCTTTCTGCGCACGGCAGCCGAACTCGCTTCCATGCCCGGACACCCGGCCGTTAAAGCGGGGGCGCGGCATAAGCAGAATTTCGAGACCTGGCTGGCCGGCGAACTCACAGGCCACGGCGTCGACGAGCCGCAGACCCTGGCGCGCGAAATCGTGCTTTTGATGGACGGCGCGTTCTCGATCATGCTGATCCACCGCAACCCCGACTATGTCGAGGCGGCCGGACATGCCGCTGCAACGCTGGTTCGGGCAAGGTCAGGATCGGCGACTATCCGCTAGAGCGTTCATCGTTTAATGAAGACGGCGAAACACGCTATCTCTTTGTTTTGACGCAATTCCGGACCGAAAAACCGCTTCACACTTTTTCCTGGAATTGCTCTAGAATCCAGCCGCCAGCCATGCCGTCCCGACGGCAAGGGTCAGCAGCGTCAGTGGCAGGCCGACCTTGAAGAAGGCTGAGAAGGACAGCTGCGTGCCGGCCGCCCGCGCCTGTTCGGCGACGATCAGGTTGGCGACTGAGCCGAGCAAGGTGAAGTTGCCCGCCAGCGTCGAGCTCATCGCCACCACCAGCCAGGCACGCCCGGGGTTTTCAAGGCCGGGTATGAATGGCCGCAGCGCCAGCACGGCCGGAACATTGCTCATGATGTTGGAGAGCACCGCGGTGAAGCCCGATAGACGCCAGACGTCGTCCAGCCCGAGGTTCTTGGCCGAGGCGATGATGTCGGGCGTCAGCAGCGTCTTTTCGGCGCCGGCGACAACGATGAACAGGCCGGCGAACATGAACAGCAGCGGGCCGTCGATCTCGCGGTAGATGCGGGCCGGCTTGATGGCGCGGGTGAGCAGCAGGATGGCCCCGCCGATGAGCGCTGCCTTGGCAACCGGAACGCCGGCGAAGAAGGCGATGGCCAGGCCAATGCAGACAACCACCGCCTTCAGCACCTGTCCCGGCAGCATGCGGCCGCGATAGACTTCCGGGTTGAGATCGGCGGGGCGGGCGAATTCGGCGCGGTAGACGATGCGCACGATGACGACGACCGCGACGAGGCCGAAGAGGGCAACCGGCGCCAGGGCGGCCGAAAAGGCTGGGTAGGAAATTCCCGACAGCGCGCCGATGACCATGTTCTGCGGGTTGCCGGTGATGGTGGCGACGCTGCCGCAGTTGGACGCGGTGGCGGTGGCGATCAGATAGGGAATGGGATTGCGATTGATGACACGGGTGACGTGGACGACGATCGGCGCCATGACCAGGCAGATGGCGTCGTTGACCAGGAACGCCGACAACACGCCGGTCAACAGCGTCACCATCACCAGCAGCACGAAAGGCGCGTGCGCATGCTCGATAGCGTAGGCGCCAAGCGCCCGGAAGGCGCCGGACACCTTCAGATGCGCCACCACGATCATCATGCCGAGCAGCAGCGTAATGGTGTCGAAATTGATGGCGCGATAGGCATCTTCCATACTGAGTGCGCCGATGGCGATCATCGCCGCCCCCCCCAGCAAGGCGATCCCTGCCCGGTCGAGACGGAGGCCTGGAATACGCCCGACTGCGACGCCGGCATAAGTCAGGACAAGGATCAAAAGTGCCGCTGCGCCCATCAATGTCATTGGCAGACATCCTTGTCCAAACGAACCGACGCAGGAACGGACTGTTCCCGCTCAGGCATTTGCCGGGCAGCTTTAACGCCGCTCCAGCAAAGCGAAAGCCTATAACGATCCGAATGCGAAAATCGGTGGGCAAAATCGCGGGTCGACCGATGCCGGGAGCAACCGGAGCTTGATCTTGAGACGGCCGAAATTGGGAATGAGACACGCGCGGCGGACTGCGGCGGACTGAGATCGCCATCCGCGAAACTTCCCCCTCGGAAGGCTCGTGATCTATGTGATTAAATTCTAATTTAGGCTTTCCGGGTATGGATAGCTTAGCCGTATTTCGGCCTTGGGGTTTCAGATGGTCCAGGTTCTTGAGAGGGAATGCCGTGTCTCGGAAAACGAGGCTCTGCTGGCGCGTCCGATAGAATGTCCACAATGCCACGGAACCCGCAAGGTGTTTGTCTGTGCCCGGTGGGCGAGCTCGAACGGCCATTGCTGCCCTGGAGGAACACACCGGCTCAGGTGCCCCGGTCACAGCGTCACGTGCATGGAGTGCGAAGAGAACCTTGAGCGTATCTGAAAGCGATCGCGACCATTTCCTGTTCGGAAAACGCAAAAAGCCCGCTCCGGCGAACCGGAGCGGGCTTTGCAACCATACGCCAAGAGTACCCTGCTGAGACCAGTACCCTGCCGAGAGCCGACCCGCTTTGCGTTTCCGCCACTGCAATAAATTGGTAGCGGCACTTCCAGAAAAAGCGATTGTTGGCTAACCGCCGTCGGATTACTCGCCCGACTGGCCGTCGCCAGTCACACTGCTGCCCAGAATTCCAAAGTCCTGAGACTTAGTTCCTTGTCCCGCAGTCAGGAATCCATCCGCATCCAGGCCGCGCCGCAGCAGTTCCCGCACCGCCGCGGACCGGCTTGGCATGCGCTTTTCGAAGCGCCAGTTTTCCAAGGCAGCCAATTCCTCGGCTGTCAGCATGATCTGCAGTCGCTCGGGTCGTTCCAGCTCGGCCATTCGCGCCTCCAACCGTCAAGACCAAAAATATGGTGAGTTAGTATGTGTCTCAATTGCAGTATAGCTAGGGGTCCCCGTGCAGCGCGTCAAGAGAGGCTGATGGGTGACTCACATACAAGACCAACGATGAGGAAGACACGCCGATAGCACAACCCGCGCAGTCTGCTAACTACTTGATTTACCTGAGAATATTTTATATTCTTCTTGCCATCGGAAGGTCGTTGGCGCATCTTGACCACGACGGGACAACCGGCTCCTGAAAGGAAGGTTTCCATGCGCTACGGATATTCGGCTCGGCTACGGGAGGATCTCAATTCACGGGTCCTGGGCGCGCTGCGCTCGCGCGGAATGGTCAATATTGCGGTGGTTGCCGAGGACATACGATTGCGTAACCTGGACGAGAACGTCGCCCTTGAAGATGTCGAGCGGCTTGTGATGCAGACGGCCCAACTCTACGGCGCGGTGATGGAATTGGACGGACTGACCTCCGTCGAGGCGGGGAGATTGACTTCGCTTGCCGACGATAAGCACGAACTGTCTGGCATCGGCAATTCCGACACCACAGGCGGCCAAACCGCTCCCCTGCTGGGATTGTCCTAAGGCGCGACCCGCTCTTTCAATCGACAAAATCCGCGAGAGAGATTTGGACCGAGCGCAGCGGCGCCTGGAGCGTCCAGACGACGCCTTGTTCCCCAAATTCCAGTTGTCCGGTGCCGCTAAGCGCTTGTGGTGCAACCCGCTTGAGCACGACGGAGCCAAAACCGCGGCGCGTCGTCCCACTCAGGTTCGGCGGCCTCGTTGTAGAAGGTGATGCGGCCCTGTGTGTCGATGGTGTAGGCTGCAACGGGCAACGCTTCCAACAAACTGGCGGGCCCGACACCTGGGATTCCAATCCCCGCATGTTGGATGACGTATTCCCCTACCCCAAATTCCCCACCTGCTCGATTTGCCCGTTCCGCGGTAGCTGAGATGCACGTGCGAGGTTTCGGTTCCCGTCGTCCCCTTGGGACGGCAATTGTTCTCCTCAGAAAAGGCGATCACCCGCCGGGCGGCGCCGGATCTCAGGGCTCGCGCAAATGTCGACAACGAAGCGCAACTCAGGCCGTCTTTGTCGGAAGCTCGTCAACCCGAGGCGGTTCTCCCGTTAGCCCCGCCTGACGCCAGCAACAAGTTGCCTGGAACTGTGTCGCCGATGGCAAACGACAACATTGCGGCAAACAGGCCCTGATCGGCATCCAGCTTCAAAGGCCGCGGAACGTTGTTTCGCAGCCTTTACGCTGCGCCGATGGCTTCGCATCGACAGGAACCAATCAAGGGCCAGAGCGTTTGCCGCTGCGTACTCTTCTCAGACGTAGCCAGACGGAGTGAGGGACATGGCTTCATCGGTACTTATCGGCATTCTGATCACTTTCCTGGTGATCATCCTGGTGCTCTATCTCATCCAGCGTCTGCCGCTCGATGGCCGCACGAGGCAGATCGCGCAGATCGTTGTCATCATTATCGGCATCATTTCGCTGTTGAAATACCTGGCCGTATTTTAGGATAAGGATCGCCATGACATCCCAAACAATCGCATGGATCATTGGAACGGCGTTGTTTGCAGCAACAAGCACGGCCTACGCCCGACCCGACACGCGTTCGATGAGCTGCGAGGAGACGCAGCACCTGATCCAGAGCCATCACTCGGCGGTGTTGACGACCGGCCGGAATACTTACGATCGCTATGTCCGCCAATACGGCAACGAGTGCGACTGGCCGGAGGTGCCGGTCGCTGCCTCCGTTCCGACACGTGATGGCCAGTGCCGTGTCTATTGGTGCCGGGAACCGGTGTTCGATTTCCCGAACTGACATATCCAGCAGCCTTGCGGCGGTCGTTGCCATGGCGCTCCCGGGTTCAGACGATGCATTGCGCGAGGCGACATGGAACCCTTGCGCCGCGCGTGAATTGATTGTGCGCATGGCGCTGCAAGATGTAGCGGTGTGATGCCCAACCAGATGGAGGAGCGGTCATGCCCAATGATACAAGGCGGAGCGGCAGCTGCCTGTGCGGCGGCATCCAGTTTTCGGTGACGGGAGATCCCTTTCGGATTGGCCTTTGCCATTGCAAGGACTGCCGCAAGGCTAGCGGGTCGGCTTTTTCGGCGTTTGCAGTGTGGCCGCTCGAGGCGTTCGAAACGACGGGTATCGTCAACAGCTACGGCGACAGAAGTTTTTGTCCCACCTGCGGCGGCCGGGTCCCTTTGGTTCGTGAGAATGAGGTGGAAGTGACGATTGGCAGCCTCGATGAGGTGCCCACCGAAGGGCTGGAGCCCAGCTATGAACTCTGGGTCAATCGCCGTGAGCACTGGTTGCAACCCTTGCCTGCCGCCCGGCAATTCGAGCACGACCGGGTCGATGACGAGCCGACAAACCGGACAGCCGAACCGATTTCTGACGGTGTCGAGACGCCGTCTAGCTTGCCGCAACGCAAGTCGGCCTAGCGCGAGCGGCGCAGAAAGCCGGCAGGCAGGAAATTCATTCTCGAAACCGCCCGATGCCGACAGGACCGGGTCCGACAACATTTCACCCGGTAGAAGCCAAACGCAAAAAGCCCGCCTTGGCGTCAAGCCAAGGCGGGCGGTAGATCATCCGGCCTGCGCTGCCGTGGAACGATGGGTTGGCCAAAGCCCTGGGCTGAGACCCGGTGCCGTTTGTAACCGGCGATTGACTACGGAGCGGCCCCGGTCAGCTGGAATTCGTCTTGTGGTTGCAACGATGCTACGTTTTGTTTCGAAACGAGAGCCTAAGGCCACGCAATATCGTTACGTCAACTATGCTGTCCAAGTATCTCATGGTGTGAACTGAAGGAATCTTCCTGTCTTGTACAAAAGAACGCTTTGTTTATTTTCTTTCCGTCAAATAGTGTAGCGAATCTTGAAGCCGGATGGGGCGGTTTTCATGCAGCCAGCGCCTTCGCAGGATCGCGGTCCGCACGTGCAATATCCACTTCACGGCAATCTTCATGCAAGCATAGCCAGCGCAAAGTTCATACGCAGACGTTGGGGGAGCACCGATGGACCAGCCGAGCAAAATGGAGAACCTGCAGTTCGCGCAAGGGATACTGCGGGAGCTTCGGCAGAAAGCCGAAGCCGACGGCCAGAAGCTTCTGACCTACCTCATCGACATGGCCTACCTTGAAGCCAGCGACCGCATCCGTGCACATTGGGTCGGCAATCACGAGCCCGAAAACCGCAGGGCCAAGGGGTAGTGTCAAGGGGTAAACCCGAAACGGGGCTATGGTTGCCCCCACGGAGCGTTTGATCAGACGCTTGGGGCCGGCGAGGCCACCGGTCAGTTGGCAATACCGGCTGAGAGGTCAGCCAGAACCTCCCTCACCCGAGTTTCGCTGACGCCGCGCGTGTCCTTGACCCAGCTGGGCGTCGAAAGCGGCGGTTCGATAAAGCGAACATGGTTGTTTACAGGCCCATGCACATAGGGGCGATTCAGCCCGTAGATGAGCGCGCATGGGACGTTCAGGGCAGCGGCGGCGTGGGAAATCCCGCCATCAACCCCGAGGAACATGGTCGACGCAGCGATTTGGCACATCGCGTCAGCAATCGACGGGGTCGAGGTGAAGTCGATTGCCTCAGGAATGGCGGCGCGGATTTTTGCGGCACCGGCGTGCTCGCGCGGTCCGCCTACAATCCAGATTGCCCAGCCGCGATCATGATGGTCTCTGGCGATCGAAATGAAGCGCTCGACGGGCCATGAGCGGAAATTCTCAATGTCGGCAGTATAGAGCGCCAGTGCCGGTCGGTCGGCATCGATCTTCTTGTGCTGGCGCCATTCGTCCAGTTCGGCCGGATCGACCACAAGCCGGGGCGCCGGCCACTCTGCGCCCGAAGCCGGCTTTTCGCCAAGCGAGGCAATCGAGCAGACCTCCTCGAACAGCCGCGTCTTGCGGGGTCCGAAGGCCCATAGATGGGCCAACCAGCCGGCGGGGAAGCGATTGAGGAGGCCGAATTGCAACTCCTGCGGATAGCCGATGCGCTCCTCTATTCCGGCCATGAACGCCATCAGCGCCGCCTTGGTGCTGCTGGTCATCAGATAGGCCGTACGGTAATTTTCCTTGCGCAACTCGCCAACCAGGCGGCTGCGCTCGCCAAAACCGGGGCGCTGATGACGCTTGGCAAGCGCCCAGCCCTTCCTGACATGCGGCATCAGGCGCGCCAGCGGCGCTGCAACGGGCGAGGTGACGACATCTATGGGGCGATCAGGAAATCGCGCGGCAATGATCTGGATGGCGGAATGGCAACGGACGAAGTCGCCGACCGCGGGGAAGCCGACGAAGAGGATTGGATCGCCGGTCGTCAAGGAAGCGCTTCGCCGTCAAGGATGCGGTGTGTAGGGGTCGCGGGAAAATGGACCCGAGGCATTTCGGGACCGACCGAAGCGTGCAGGACTTCGTCCTGTGGGCGACCGGTGCCGGCAACCGAACCAGCGCCGATGCAAACCAAATCGACATGACGTTGAATCAGCCGCATTGACCTTGCCTCACAATGCTCTCAAAGACGGCCCAGTTGCGTCATGGGCTGGGCATTGTCAAGGTCGCGCCAGAAACGCGAAAAGCCGCGGCGGCCTCGATCGGGTTACGGAATCGTTAATCAGCGCTTGCTACTATACCGGATGACCAAGAATCTCGGCAATGCACCCAGGACCATCTCCAGACAACAGCCAAAGACCTCCGCTCTTGGTCGGCTGACGCCCGCCCTGTTTCCCCTTGTGGTCGTCGCGCTCGGATACGTGATCGGTCGGCAATTCTTCGGCTTCTAGGGCGACTCGTCTAGGCGCGCACGGTAAAGGCTCGCGCCACGCGGGGGACGCCGTCAATGTCCACCCAACCTCCGAAATCAACCGGGGCACCGTACGCCGCTACCCACTGCCCCGCACGTAAGCAAATTTTGTGCAATCACGGGAACGTGATATTCACTGATCACCGGACAAAGGGGGCGCTGATGAGGTGTCTGGTGATCAATCTTGATCGTTCTCGCGATCGGCTGGCGCATGTCGCGTCCGAGTTCGGCAGGATCGGAGTACCATTTGAGCGTGTCTCCGCCATTGATTGCCCCGATTGCTGCTCTGTCGCCAAAAGCCCGCTGAGCGCTGCTGAGGTTTGCTGTTTCCTGAGCCACCGCTCGTGTTGGGAGATCGTTGCGAACGGCGCGGATCAATATGGCGCGGTTTTCGAGGACGACGTCGTTTTCGGCGCGGGCGCCGGCTCGCTGCTTGCTTCTGATCGATGGGTGCCGCGCGATGCCGATGTGATCAAGCTGGAAACGCATTTTGCCAAAGTGAGGGTCGGACGCAAGGAAGTCGCTCTCGATGATGGGTTTTCGCTTGCCAGACTTTATGGCCTGCACGCGGGCGCCGCAGGCTATGTCATCTCCAGATCGGCAGCGCAAAGATTGCTGCGCAGGACCATGCATCTGAGAGGAGAGGTCGACTTCGTTCTTTTTCACCCAGGATTCATGACCTGCTCGCTCAATCGAATCTATCAGATCATGCCGGCGCTTTGCGCACAGCACCATTTTGTTTCGGGACGAGAGCGCTTTCCAAGCCTCGTGCGACGGCCCGGGAGGCGGCCAAAACCATTTCTCGATCGAATTGTCGGAGAAGCGGTGCGAACCTTCGCCTATCTTCGAAACCAGAGCCTGACCGGAACAAAGAAGATCGAGGCCGTCGCGTTCTCAGGCTCTGAGGTCGATGGCAAAACCGTCCACGGCGCGTTCATCTATGGGCAGCCCGAGCACGGCCACCTCAACAAGGCGGCCGGCATACCGATCGCGCGGAAGAATAGTTCGACCGCCAGATAAGCAGACGATAGAGGCTGCGCTACGAAACAGCCTTTTCGCGGACCGGAAGCTTCCAGCCCGGCCTGACAAAGTGGCAGGTATAGCCGTTGGGGTATTTCTCGAGATAGTCCTGATGCTCTGGCTCCGCCTCCCAGAAATCGCCCACCGGCGCAAGCTCCGTGACGACCTTGCCCGGCCACAGTCCAGAGGCATCGACATCGGCGATGGTGTCTTCGGCGACGCGCTTCTGCTCGTCGCTGGTGTAGAAGATCGCCGAGCGATAGCTCATTCCGACATCGTTGCCCTGGCGGTTCCTGGTGGTCGGATCGTGGATCTGGAAAAAGGATTCGAGCAATGTGCGAAAGCTGATCCTGGCCGGATCGAAAACGATCTCGATGGCTTCGGCATGGCTGCCGTGGTTGCGATACGTGGCGTTGGGCACATCGCCACCGCTATAGCCGACGCGGGTAGAGATCACGCCGGGATAGCGCCGGATCAAATCCTGCATGCCCCAGAAACAGCCGCCGGCAAGGACTGCACGTTCGGTAGACGTCGCCATATCATACCTCCATTGGATTGCTCCTTAGGTAGGCATTGTCGCTGGCTTCTTCCAGCATCTCAAGTGCATCACTCGTTGCCGGCCGAGCCGAACCGCCGCACGATGACCTCGAAGACGATGTCGGAAATCCACATGGCCGAGACGCCGATCAAAAAGGCGGCGGCGAGCGTCGTGGTGTCGTCGGCCGGATCGGGGATAGGCATGCCGGTTGCCCTGAACCAGGCGACGGCAGGCAGCGTCAGATACGCAGCCGCAAGCGCCCCGCAGATCGGCGAGGCAATCATCTCGCGCAGCTTGTAGCGATGGCGCGACAGTGCTCTCAGCACGCCGCCGGCTAGCCCGGCGGCGACGACCGGCCCCTTGATGCCGAGCATGTCGAAGAGGTCGTGCATCGGCTAAGGCCTCCATCCGCAGAGCTTTTGTCCCTTGCGGTTGTGCGCCAAGAGCGCTCTCGCCTCGGCGTGCGACAGGACGTCGACGGCTTCGGCCGACAGGCGCAGCGGGCTCGAAATCGCGCAGAAGCCGCCCGAAGCAGTCGTGCACCCGGCAAGCGCCACAAGCAGCGCAACCATCAGTCCCTTGCCCATGATTTCAGCTCCTTTCGAACAGCGTCCGCCGGCAATGCGCCGACGTCGTTCTGCACCTGCTCAGCGACCGCGCGCGCCGCGGCCTCAGCGGCCGCCAGTTTGCCGCGCTCGGCCCTGGCGCCGGCCAGCCGCTGGTGAGCGCCCCAGCAAAGGGCGGCGATGACCGATGCCAGGAAGCCCAGCAGCGCTTTGTTGCCAAGCAGGACGGCGAGGAGCGCGCTCACAGCAGCCACCCGGCGACAAGCCCGGCGGCAAAGCCGATAGCATAGGGTTTCGCGGCTTCGAGATAGGCGATGAGCAGTTGTTGAAACCCTTCCATGTCAGTGCTCCCAGCCGGATTTGCGGGCCAGCCAGTGCCAGGTCTCGGTGACCGAGGCGATGGCGAGACCGGCGGCGATCTCCAGACCAGCTTGAATGTCGGGGTCGGAAGAAAATGCCGCCGCGTCGTCGGCGCCGAGCAGGCCACGCGCGACCAGAACACCGGCGCCGTACCGCAAGCCGATGCGGATGAAGACGGCGATCATGTCGAACTCCTTGCGAAAATCGATTTCAGGATTTGAAGCAGCGCACGCCAGAACGGCAGGCGTTCGACGGGACTGACGCGCCCGCCGGTAGACACCGGCGGCATCGCACTGCCGGGCTTCGGCGAGAGCGCTGATGGCTGGGGCGGGGTGCCCGGCAAAGGTGCCGCGGGCTGTAGCGCCGACATCAACAGCGCCTGGGAACGGACCGACCGGATGCGATCGCTCCAACCCTTGCCGAAAACCCGCCAGGTCGGCAGCCGCCGCAGGAATGCCAGGCGGGCATCGCAAAGATCGTCGATGACTGCGCCCGGTGGCCTGGCGCCGACAGCTTTGAGCGTGGCCGGGCCGATCCTGCCGTCCTGTGCGGTGCCAACTGCCGCCTGCAGATATTTAGCCGCCCTGCCCGGCCCACTGTTCACGGCGAAGTCGAAGACGGCATAGTCGACACCGCCGGGAAGCTCGGCGCCCGCAGTGGCATCCCAATAGAAGCGGCGATAGACCGTCGCCACCTGAGCATCCGTGATATGGCGAAGGTCGTCCTTCGTCGCATCCGCCTTCACGTAGCGGCGGAAATTGGCCAGCGTCACGCCCTTCATGGTTGCGCCGCCGGGATCGGCCGGATTGTCGGACCAGCCGCCTTCCGATTTGAGGACGAGCGCAAGCGCCCGCGCGAAGTTGCGGTCCATGGGTAACCTCAGGAGATTGTGGAATTTAGCTCGGAGACTTTAGCCAGTCACAGATCACGCACAGGAGACGAGTGTCCTGTTGATCCTGACTGTGCCGACGGCATGTCGGTTGGCCGGCTATAACGCTTCCTCACGGGAGAGGAATTTTGGATGGAGCGGCTAAAGCGGGCTCACGGAAGCACTTCGCCGTCAAGGATGCGTTTATAGAGTTCCAGATAGGCCGTTGCGGCTTTCTGGATCGGAAATCTTTCGGCTGCCGATTCACGGCATGTTCGCGCGGAAATGCTGTTGATCTCATTGAGACCGTGAGCAAACTCGTCATCGGTTTCGAAGAAACGCCCGCTGTCTGCATCGACCGTTTCGGCAAGCGCACCGCACGGAGTGGTCAGCACAGGCGTTCCGCACAGCATTGCTTCGACCGCCGCCATGCCGAACGGCTCTGCCCAGGAGATCGGGTTAAGGAAGGCGTACGCCTCGCCGAGCAATCGGAGCTTTTCCTCGCCATCGACAGTGCCGTGGAAGCGGTAGCGCGGCGATAAGCTCTTGAAGAACAGAGACTCTTTCCGGGTTTGGCTGCGCCCGAGCAACTTCCACCTCGAGCCACCCGCGATATCGAGTTCGAAGTTAAATTTCTTCGCCAGATCGACGGCCCGGTTGAGGCCCTTCCCGGCCCTCGCGATACCGCCCAAAAACAACAGCCGCTCACCTTTCCGATCTGCCAGCCGGTAGGCATCCACAGGGAAACCGTTGTAAACAAACGTTTCTCGATCATGATGATGCGCGTGACTGGCGCTGACGAAGCTGTAATTTTGCCCCTTTCTCGGGGCGTTTGGAACATAGCCGTGCAGAGTGTAAAGCGCACGATACGGGCTTTCTACATCATACCAGCCGTTGAAATGCACGATGTCAGTATTGATAGGGATCGCCCCCAGACATTCCACTACTGACGCGGCCTGCCGGACCTCGCAACGCGGATGGGTGGAGCCCACTCCGGCAATCAGTGTGATTTTATGTCCGAGAGATGCGAGTGCGCTGGCGAGCCAATCGATTTGCCGCTGGGTGCCGCCGTAGCCTCGACAGGGAATTTTGCCTTGCACTGCAATAGTAATATGCATGTTCCAACGTTTAGACCGTTGCTCACATTTCGCAAGCTAGGCCCACGCTCTCAAAACGAGTTTCCAGCTAGCGTTTGTTATGTCGTTAAAACCTGTTCCAGCCTTGTTGAGGACTTTAAGTGCGCCAGCAGCATTACCAATCCGTACATTCAAATTGGTGGCATCTGGCACGATGCTAATAGCTTGAGCGGTCGCATCAGTTGTATTGAGAGATGGGTTAATGGGAATCTCGTCACCAACCGAATACCCCGAATTAGCCGTAGTACATTGAATGAAGGCCGCATAGAGCTTCGGCTTCACCCCCAGCCCATGAGCCAACGTCAGCGACCCGCCGGATGTGATGGTCTGTTGCGGGCTTTCATAAAACTTCTGAAGCAACGCCGTGGACGACTGGACATAGCGTGCATCCTGTTCGGCCTGCGACCATTGCAGCTTGATCCATCCTCCCCAGGCACCGCCAGCCTGCCTGCGCCGCCATAGCTTTTGGTCTGCCGCCGTAGTGTCGTTGACGAAATCATGCACCGTCTGCGTCCGGTAGCCAGTGCTTCCGTGCGCTTCCACAAACCCCAGGAACCAATTTACGCCGTCTGGCGCATTAGCCGCCGCCGAGGCCATATACCAGCCGTTGTCCAGGGCGTTGTTCCAATCGGTGATCGTCTGCGCGACGACACCAAGGTTGGGTCGGCTATCAAGTTTCAGATCAAACCCAGCCTTGACGAACCCCGTTGTAGCCAATTGCGTGGTATTCGTTCCAGGCGCTGCGGTCGGCCCCGTTGGCGTCCCGGTAAATGTCGGGCTGGCCTTCGGCGCCAGGCTGGACACCGCGATCCCACTATCCTTCCCCACCTTGCCCGTGGTGCCCGCGAAAGTGACAATATTGTCGGTTGCCGAAGACGCAGGCCCCAAAAAATCTCCTACTCCCGTCCCGTCGGCGCCTCTGTCGCCGGCACGGTCGAACATCAGCCAGATGCCGTTGGCCACCGTCGGCAAAGTGCCGGCGCCGCTGACATAGGCGAGCGTCAGTTTGCGGTAGCCGCTACCATCCACAACTGCGCCACTGACGTTATAGACATAGTAGATAGCGGTGGAGGCTTTCGAGCGCAGGGTCAACTGGCCCTTGATGGGGTTCGTGCTGTCATCAAAGCCATCGAGGATGCCACTCACGGTGGCGCCGCCGGCATCGAGATTATCGATATAGGCCGCGGTCACCAACGCGGCGCTCGCATTGTTCAGCCGCAAGGTGCCATTGCCCGGATCGGCGTCGGCTGTGGTCGTGGAAAAGGTGTAGCCGAGCGCCGCCACCGAGGTTGATGCCGCCGCAGCGCTGGCCGCCGCATTGGAAGCGGAGGTCGCGGCATTGGTGGCTGAGGTGGAAGCCGCGGTTGCCGAGCCCGAGGCAGCGCTCGCCGAACCGGCTGCAGCTGTAGCCGAGTTGCCTGCGTTGGTGGCGCTGGTCGCCGCGCCCGATGCCGAGCCGGAAGCCGCCGTTGCCGAATTGCCGGCATTGGTGGCGCTGGTCGCGGCTGTTGTGGCGGAGCCGGCGGCGGCCGTGGCCGAACCTGCGGCGGCGCCGGCCGAGG